>NZ_LGQY01000083.1:0-44576 GCF_003116065.1 Azospirillum sp. TSO5
GGGCGGGCGGGCCGCCGTCACGTCGGCTCCCCCCCAGGGTCCCACCGTGTTGGCCGGGCAGCCGGCCAGCAGCAGGACCGCGACCAGCAGGCCCGCATGTCGGCCCCGGCCGGCGGCGTAGGCGCCATACTGCGCCACATCGCGGAGGACTGCCGGCACGGTCATGGGGGCGGGCCTTTCAAATCCAAGGGAAACCGACATATCGGCATTAACACGGGACGAACCATTTCCATCTAGCCTGGAAGTCAACTTCGCGCGCTGGTTGGAGTTGGCCGCGTCTGATGTGCCTAAACTCAATCCAGTCTGGTTAATGGCGCGTTAAAGCCACAGCCCATACCCCCATTTTGTGAAAGCCCATCAATATTTTTCGAAGTTTCGTTTGATTTTCGAGCGATTTCGGCAGGGGTTGCCGGGGTCTTTGCTCAAAAGTGGTATGAAATTCGGCAAAATCCATTACGCGCTGACCGCTGCCCTGATGAAATGCGGAGCGGCACAGGACGTGACAGAAATGAGGCGGGAGGATGGCGGGGATTGGACCGGTTCGTGGCCGATGCCCAAATAACAGTCGGCCAAAAAAACAATCGGCGCCAAAAAACAATCGGCGGCGGAGCCACCCGGGTATGGCTCCGCCGCCGAACAGCCGGACGGGCAACAGGTCATGTGGCGGCGCGCGATTAGCGGCCGTGGGTCGTTGCCACTGGAACTCCAGCCGTGGTTCCGGCCGGCGCTCAGGCCGGTCGGCGTCGTGGGAACAATGCGTTTTCGGCACCATCCATCACGTCGATGATGATGCGCCGGACGCCCCGGACCGTCAAGTTTGTAGTACGTACAATTTAGGGTGCCGCATATCCGGATGATATCGGAAGGCCCGCCGTCGGCGGCAGCGGCGCTTTCCAAGGCGCAGTTGCCAGGATGCCCGGTCCGGCCGATGATTGGACACCCGCTGGGGCCGGGATCGAACCAGGGGAGGGCGGCATGTCTGTCGAGCAACGGGTGACTGAGCATTACGGGCGCCAGGACTTGGCTGCGGAAATCCTCGGCGCCTTGGAACGGGCGGGAAAGGACCTCTCCCGTCTGCGCCCCGACGACCTCGCGTCGATCGACGAGTTCCACATCCGCGGGCGCGAAGCCACCGCCGAACTCGGCCGGGCCCTCCGTCTGGACACGAGCACCAGGGTCCTCGATGTCGGCAGCGGCCTTGGCGGCCCCTCCCGCCACCTCGCCGATCTCTACCGCTGCCGGGTCGTCGGGCTGGACCTCACCGAGGAATACTGCCGCACGGCGACCGTCCTGGCCGACCGGGTCGGGCTGGGCGGCACCGTCGAGTATCTGCAAGGCTCGGCGCTGGACATTCCCCTGCCCGACGCCGGCTTCGACCGGGTCTATACCCAGCATGTGGCGATGAACATTTCCGACAAGCGGCGGTTCTACGCCGAGGTCGCGCGCGTCCTCAAACCGGGCGGCCTGTTCGGCCTCTACGATCTGCTCGAAGGACCGGGCGGTCCGGTTCACTTCCCGGTACCATGGGCACGCGACCCCGCCACCAGCTTCCTCGCCGCGCCGGATGAGCTCCGCGATCTGCTGAGCGGAAGCGGTTTCGAAATCATCGGTTGGCGGGACACCAGCGCGGAAGGCCGCGCGTGGTTCCAGCAGCTGCGCGAGCGGATCGAGCGCGACGGCCCGCCGACGCTCGGCTTCCACCTCCTTCTGGGCCCGGAGTTCCGCGAGATGGCGCGCAATCAGGTCAGGAATCTGGAGGAGCAGCGCATCCTCCCGACCGAGGTGATCTGCCGCAAGCCGTGATGGGGCAACTCCCCTCGCATCGGGATGCCGCGTCGGCGATTTCCCGACGCACCCTCCTAAGGGGCATAGAGGTTGTTGATCTGCCGGGCATGGCCGACTGACACCAGGATGTCGAGCAGTTCCTTGACCCGCGGTGACCGCGCGCCCTTGAACTGGCGGGCGAGGCTTTCGGCTTCGACGGCACGGCCGCAGCGGTTCAACGCCGCCATCAGGCTGTGGACCTGTTCGGTCGGCGCCTTCGGCCAGACGATCCGCTTCGCCGTGTCCGCCGCGATGTCGAGCGTCGCCGCGATCTGGACGGCGGCGCCCTGCCCCTTCGGATTCTGGTAGTCCGGTCGCAGCCAGCGGACGAGCCCGTCGCGTTCCTCGCGGTGGCGCTCGGCGTTCAGCGCCACGAGATTTTCCAGAATCCGCGCATCCTCCAGATCGGCGGGCCAGCCATAGGCGTCGGCCACCGCATGGTCGATCCGGCTGTGGAGGTCCAGCATCACGCCGACCTGCCCCAACTGGTAGATCTCCATCTCGCGCGCGGTCAGTTCCTCCCGGCTCCGCCCCTTTTCCAGGACATTGTAAAGCTCGGTCAGCGTCAGCTGGTCGGGATGCTCGGCCAGCACCCGCTTGCGATGAGCGTCGAGTTCCTCGGCAAGCCGACCGATCACGCGCTTCTGATGCGGCGTGGCGTTGGGGAAGGGGAAGGTGTCGAAGCAGCGGGTTTTGTTGTAGCGCGGATCGTTTCCAACCCCAAGCCATCCACCCGCAGCCAACGACCACTTCACATGGATTTTACTGCTTAAGACACCTAGAGCGTATTCTTCTCCGATCGCAATGTTGACCAACATATTGTCGGGAAGAATGATTTTCTCTAGGAACTGAAACAGTCTATGCTTTGCCGTCTCAACGGTCGATATATATCTAAACTGGCCGCAAAGCGCACGCCGCATCTCCTTTCTTGGTTCCCCAAATATCCACCAGTTCTCACGATACGACTGCCTGCTGTTGGAATCCCGCTCCGGCTTCACGCGGTCCAGCAACCACTGATAAACATCAGGATACTTCTGCCTGACCTCGGCTTCCGTCATGCCGAACAGGTCGATCACCATCAGTGCACGGGAGCGCCCGGTCAGATCACGGCCGTTCCGGTATTCGCGTATCCTCTCTTCCAATCCGGCAATCCGCCCCAGACCGAGGGCACGTGCCTGTGCCGGGGTGACGAGGAAGCCCGCCCCATGGAGTGACACACCACGTGAAGAGATCTTCCCATTCGATGCCAGCGGCTTCGCAGATGCGATATCCGCACCGACCGTGAGATCGCTTCTCACGATTCCGGTAAATGGCTTCAACTCGACGGAAACGGCTCCGTCATTATCGGGAGACGTTCCTTCGCGCACCACCGTCTTCAACAGGCCGGTCCGTTCGTCGTGCTCGACGAGCGCACCCACCGTCATCGCCACCCGCACGGCCGCCGCGCCCTGCCCGTCCGCCCAGGGGTGGTCCGGAACGGCGAAGGTCAGATACAGCGGCGTGTTCGCGTCCAGATGGCGTTGGATGACCCGGCGGCTGAAGGTCTGGGTGATGCTGTTGGTGGTGATGAAGCCGAAGCGCTTGGCCGCTCCCTTGCGCACCAGTTCGGCCGCCTTGTCCCACCAGTAGGTGACGAAATCGGCGCCGCCGGGCATCTGCGGATAGGCCTTCCTCAGCGCCTCGGCATAGCCGTCGCCCAGTTCGGCACGCAAATCCTTGCCGGCGATGAAGGGCGGGTTGCCGACGATGTAGTCGGCCTGCGGCCAGTCCGCGGGCTTGGCGCCGATATGGCGTTGCAGCGGGACCGTGCGGCTTTCATCCGGCACCTCCTGGCCGGTGAAGGGGTCGGTTTTCCAACTGACGCCGTCCCACTTCACCCGCGGTTGACCGGCCTCGTCCAGCATCGGCTCCACCCGGTCCCAGGTGAGCACCGCGTCGCACTGCCGGATGTTGTCGTAGGAGTGGAGGATCGGCTCGCTCAGGCTTTCCGGCCCGCGCTGGCGCAGGTGGCATTGCAGATGACCGATCCAGATCACCAGTTCGGCGATCGGCACGGCGCGGGGATTTTTCTCCAGCCCAAGAAGCTGATGCGGGCCGACGGTGTGCCCGGCAAGATCGAGATTGGCCTGCGTCCCGCCGCCGATTTCCTCCAGCGTCGCAATGACCTCCCCTTCCAGGGCCTTCATCTTCTCCAGGGCGACATAAAGAAAATTTCCACTTCCGCAGGCCGGATCCAGTATTTTGACGGAGCAGAGCTTCTGGTGGAAATCCTTGATCTGCTTGATCGCTTGCGCATGATCGTTCTTCTGCCGCGCAGTCTCGGCGATCACCTGCGCGTTCCGCCACTCCGCCATCAGCGGTTCGATGACCGCCGGCACCACCAGCCTTTCCACATAGGCGCGCGGCGTGAAGAAGGCGCCGTACTGGCTGCGCTCGCGCTTGCTCAACGCGTTTTCCAGCAGAGTGCCGAAGATCGCCGGCTCCACATTCTTCCAGTCGCGTGAACAGGCCGCGATCAATTCGCCGATCTCCTGTTCGTCGAGCGCCAGCGCCTCGGCTTCGCGGAACAGCCCGCCGTTGAAATGGCGGACGCGGGCGCGGATGGTGGTGTCGTGATCGCTGCCCGTGTCCATGCTGCGCCAGAAGGGTTCCAGATAGCGCGGCAGGAATTGCGGGTTCGGCCGGGCGTCGTTCAACACGCCGGTGAAGGCGCCGTCCGGCAGCAGCCCGACATTCTGCGCGAAGGCGGTGAACAGGCAGCGCATCAGGAACAGCGCGACCTGTTTCGGCTCGTAGCGCTTTTCCAGGCTCTGCGCCAGCCGGGCGAGGCGCTGCGCGATGTCCCGCGTCACCTCGGCCCGCCGGGCACTGGGGTCGAGGCTTTTGGGCGCTTCCCAGATTGCCTTCAGCCGCGCGCGGATCTCCGGATCGGCGAGATCCGCCAGCCTGATCCGGTGCGACCGGCTGTCGGGGAAGGGCATGTAGGCCTTGCCCAGCCCGGTGAAGTCGGCATAGGTCTCGATCACATGCCCGACATCGACGACGATCAGGAAGGGCGGCCAGCCGTGATCGGTCGGCAGCGCCTTGGCATAGCGTTCAGCCTGGGCGCGCGCCTGCCGCATCAGCCGGTCCCATGACGGCCGCGTCCCAGCGGGCGGGGGACTGTGGGGCAACCCGCCGAACAGGTCGCCGCCCTCCTGCCCGCCGCGCTGGCGTTTGCGCGACTGCTTGGCCTCCAGAACAAAACAATCCCGCTTGTAGCAGTCGAGATAATTGTTCCGCCCGTCGTCGCCCTCCAGATCGAGCGCCCGAACCCTCTTCTCATAGACGTAATTGTTGAGCGCGTCCTGCTCCGACGAGGCTTCCGGCTCCGCCGTGCCGATCAGGGCACAGAGCTGGTTGATGAATTTCTGGTAGTTGGCGCGCTCCGACCCGCCCTTGTCGCTCCAATATCTGATGAAGGCTTCGGGGGATTGGTGTGCCGCTTCATCGGCGGGAATGCCTTTGCGGTCAGCGCCAGGACCGGTATAGGCATCAAAATGCGACCTTGACCCGGTTTCCCCAACCACCACAGACGATGCCATACCATCCCCACCGACAAATTCCCCAAATACGAGAAATTCGACCGTGAGATAGATACTTTCACGCCGTCAAAGCCTTCCTGGTATCACTTCAAATCGTCAAGACTGAATGCATAAATCGCGTCATTCGGTGGAAGCTATCCGCAGGGTTGATGACCACATTCCTTGCACAACGAGGACTCAACGGAAAAATACGACCGACTCGGCAAGAGTAATGCCATGGTGTGCATTGAATCTACTATCTCTGATTTTCAAATATGATGCAGAAAACACTAATGTTCCGCAGTAAAAACCTGCAACATCCATATGCATTACCTTGCCGCCCCCCAAAATACGAAAGGGCCGCGCCCCCTTTCGGAAGCGCGACCCTTCGTTGCCGAAGGTTCCCTCACGCACAACCACGAGCGCGGGCCACCTTCGATGCGGTGGGGCGGCCGATGGCGTCGCTGATGAACGCCCCGGCCGCAATCAGCCTGTCCAGATCGACCTCGGTCTCGATGCCCAGGCCGTTCAGCATATACAGCACGTCCTCGCTCGCCACGTTGCCGCTGGCGCCCTTGGCATAGGGGCAGCCGCCGAGCCCGGCGACGGAGCTGTCGACCACCGCCACGCCCATCTGCAGGGCGGCCAGGATGTTGGCCAGAGCCTGCCCGTAGGTGTCATGGAAATGGACGGCGATCTTCTCCACCGGCACCCGCTCCGCCACCGCGGCGATCATCGCCTGCGCCTTGGTCGGCGTGCCGGTGCCGATGGTGTCGCCCAGCGAGACCTCGTAGCAGCCCATGGCGAACAGCCGCTCCGCCACATCCGCCACCGCCTTCGGCGCGATCTCCCCCTCATAGGGGCAGCCGAGCACGCAGGAGACATATCCCCGCACCGGCACGCCCGCCGCCTTGGCCTGCTCCATCACGGGGGCAAAGCGGTCCAGGCTCTCGGCGATGGAGCAGTTGATGTTCTTCTGGCTGAAGCTTTCCGACGCGGCACCGAACACCGCCACCTCGTCGGCTTTGGCCGCCAGCGCACCCTCCAGCCCCTTCAAATTCGGCGTGAGGGCGGCATAGCGCACACCGGGCTTGCGCGTGATGCCGGCCAGCACCTCGGCGCTGTCGCCCATCTGCGGCACCCATTTGGGCGAGACGAAGCTGGCGGCCTCGACCACGCTCAAGCCGGCATCGGACAGGCGGTTGACCAACTCCACCTTCACCGCCGTCGGCACCATCGACTTTTCGTTCTGGAGGCCGTCGCGCGGGCCGACCTCCACCATGCGGACGAATTTGGGCAACTGCATCGTCAGGCCTCCGCGATGTCGAGAACCAGAAGGTCGACGCCTTCCGACACCTGATCGCCCGCCGCGAAATTCACGGCGCTGACCGTGCCGGCCGCCGGGGCCTTGATGGTGTGCTCCATCTTCATGGCTTCCAGCAGCATCAGCGGCGCGCCGGCCTCCACGCTCTGGCCGGCTTCGACCAGCACGCGGACCACGGTGCCCGGCATCGGCGCGGTCAGACGGCCGGAGCCGCCCTCCTGCTCCGCCGCGCGGGCGCTGGGGTCGTCCAGCGTCAGGCGGGACACCGCGCCGTCGATCAGCACGGTGATGTCCAGCCCCTGCTGCACCACGGTGGCGCGGGTGCGCATGCCGTCCAGCGTCGCGGTCAGCAGGCCGTCCGACAGACTGACCCCGGTCACCGGCATCGGCTTCCCGCCATCGACCGCGACCTCGTAGCCATCGCTGCGGAAATGCAGCGTCACCTCGCGCGCGGTGTCGCCGTCCATCAGGCGCAGGTCGTAATGGTTCTCCTCGTTCAGCCGCCAGCCATTGGCGAGCAGCCAGGGCGAGTAGCGATCCGACCGGGCGCGCAGCGCCGCCTGGGCCTCCTCCCGACGCTTCAGCAGCACCGACAGGGCGGCGGCGGCCAGCGCCTTGTCGGCGACCGGGGCCGGCGGCGGCAGCAGGTCGGCGCGGTGGCGCTCGATGAAGCCAGTGTCGATCTCCACCGCCTTGAAGGCCGGATGGCCGGCGATGGCGCCGAGGAAGCCGACATTGGTGGTGACGCCGACGACCTCATACTCGGCCAGTGCCACCCGCAGGCGGCGCAGCGCAGAGTCACGGTCCTCGTCCCAGACGATCAGCTTGGCGATCATCGGGTCGTAATACATCGTCACCGAATCGCCCTCGCGGACACCGGTGTCGACGCGGACATGCTCGTTCTCGGCCGGCGGGCGCAGCCGCACCAGCTTGCCGATGGCCGGCAGGAAGTCGCGCTGCGGGTCTTCCGCGTACAGCCGCGCCTCGAAGGCATGGCCCCGGCGGGTCAACTGCTCCTGGCGCAGCGGCAGCTCCGCCCCGGCGGCGACACGCAGCTGCCACTCAACCAGATCGAGCCCGGTGATCTTCTCCGTCACCGGATGCTCCACCTGCAGGCGGGTGTTCATCTCGATGAAGTAGAAGCCGCCATCCTCATAGAGGAACTCGACGGTGCCGGCGCCGACATAGTTCACCGCCTTGGCGGCGGCGACCGCGGCCTCGCCCATGCGGCGGCGGAGGTCGTCGGGCAGGTTCGGGGCCGGCGCCTCCTCGATCACCTTCTGGTGGCGGCGCTGGACCGAGCAGTCGCGCTCGAACAGATAGACGCCGTTGCCGTGGGTGTCGCAGAAGACCTGGATTTCGACATGGCGCGGCCGGCCGAGATACTTTTCCAGCAGCAGGCTGTCGTCGCCGAACGCCGCCTTGGCCTCGCGCTGGGCGCCGGCCACCGCATCGGCCAGCTCGTTGGCGGCGCGCACCACGCGCATGCCCTTGCCGCCGCCGCCGGCCGACGCCTTGACCAGCACCGGATAGCCGATGCGTTCGGCCTCCGCCGACAGGGTGGCGAAGTCCTGGTCGGTGCCGTGATAGCCCGGCACCAGCGGCACGTCGGCGTTCGCCATCAGCCGCTTGGATTCCGCCTTGGAGCCCATGACGCGGATGGCGTCGATCGGCGGGCCGATGAAGACGACACCGGCCTCCGCACAAGCCGCGGCGAAGCCGGCATTCTCCGACAGGAAGCCATAGCCGGGATGGACGGCCTGCGCCCCCGTGCGCTTGGCCACGTCGAGGATGACGTCGCCGCGCAGATAGCTTTCGCCGACCGGGGCCGGGCCGATGCAGACGGCCTCGTCGGCCATCTGGACATGCATCGCCTTGGCGTCGGCCTCCGAATGGACGGCGACGGTCTTGATGCCCATGCGGCGGGCGGTGCGGATGACCCGGCAGGCGATTTCGCCGCGGTTGGCGATCAGGATCTTGTCGAACATGTGGATCAGCTCCGCCAGGACGGGGTGCGTTTGTCGAGGAAGGCGCCGACGCCCTCCTTGCCTTCGGCGCTGGCGCGCTGGCGGGCGATGCGCTCCGCCGTGTCGCGCACCACGTCGTCGGTCAGCGGTCGGCGGGCGACGGCGCGGATCAGCTCCTTGGCGGCGGTGACCGCCGTGGGGGCGCTGTCCATCAGGTTCTTCACCGTCTTCGCCACCGTCTCTTCCAGCCCGTCGGCATTGGTCAGCTCATGCAGCAGACCGATGCGATGGGCCTCCGCCGCGCTGAACCGCTCGCCGGTCAGGAAATAGCGGCGGCAGGCGCGCTCGCCGATGGCAGCGATGACATAGGGGCTGATGGCGGCGGGGATGATGCCCAGCCGCACCTCCGACAGGGCGAAGGTGGCCGTCTCGACCCCGATGGCGATGTCGCAGGCCGAAACCAGCCCGACGCCGCCGCCGAAGGCCGGCCCCTGCACCACGGCGACCGTGGGCTTCGGGCATTCGTCCAACGTGCGCAGCATGGTGGCGAGGCCCATGGCGTCGGCCAGATTCTCCTCGCGGGAGTAGCCGGCCATCTTCTTCATCCAGGACAGATCCGCCCCGGCCGAGAAGCTCTTGCCCACCCCGCGCAGCAGGACGACGCGCACCGCCGGATCCTCACCCACCTGCCGGAAGGCGGATGTGAGGTCGGCGATCACCTGTTCGTTGAAGGCATTGTGCACGTCGCCACGGTTCATGGTGACGGTGGCGACGCCGGTGTCGGCAACCTCGATCAGAATGTCGCTCATGCTCGCCCCCTCACATCCGGAAGACGCCGAAGGGCGTCTTCGGCACCGGCGCGTTGAGCGAGGCCGACAGGCCGAGGCCCAGCACCATGCGGGTGTCGGCCGGGTCGATGATGCCGTCGTCCCACAGCCGGGCGCTGGCGTAATAGGCGTGGCTCTCGCGCTCGAACTGGGCGCGGATCGGCGCCTTCAACGCCTCCTCGTCCTCGGCCGACCACGGCTTGCCCTGGGCCTCCATGGCGTCGCGCTTGACCTGGGCCAGCACGCCGGCCGCCTGCTCCCCGCCCATGACCGAGATGCGGGCGTTCGGCCACATCCACATGAAGCGCGGGCTGTAGGCGCGGCCGCACATGCCGTAATTGCCGGCGCCATAGCTGCCGCCGATGATGACGGTGAATTTCGGCACCTTGGCGCAGGCGACCGCGGTGACCAGCTTGGCGCCGTCCTTGGCGATGCCGCCGGCCTCGTACTTGCGGCCCACCATGAAGCCGGTGATGTTCTGCAGGAACACCAGCGGGATGCGGCGCTGGCAGCACAGCTCGACGAAATGGGCGCCCTTCAGGGCGGATTCGCTGAACAGGATGCCGTTGTTGGCGATGATGCCGACGGGATAGCCGAAGATATGGGCGAAGCCGGTGACCAGCGTCGTGCCGTAGAGCGGCTTGAACTCGTCGAAGCGCGACCCGTCGACCACCCGCGCGATCACCTCGCGCACGTCGAACGGCTTGCGGGCGTCGCTGGGGATGACGCCGTACAGCTCGCGCGGGTCGAAGGCCGGTTCCTCCGGCTCGCGCAGGTCGAGGTCGATGTGCTTGGCCCGGTTCAGGTTCGACACCACGCGGCGCGCCATCGCCAAGGCGTGGGCGTCGTTCATCGCGTAATGGTCGGTGACGCCCGAGGTGCGGGAATGGACGTCGGCACCGCCGAGATCCTCCGCCGACACCACCTCGCCGGTCGCGGCCTTCACCAGCGGCGGGCCGCCCAGGAAGATGGTGCCCTGGTTGCGGACGATGATCGCCTCGTCCGACATCGCCGGGACATAGGCGCCGCCGGCGGTGCAGCTTCCCATCACCACGGCGATCTGCGGGATGCCCTCGGCCGACATGTTGGCCTGGTTGTAGAAGATGCGGCCGAAATGGTCGCGGTCGGGGAAGACCTCGTCCTGGTTCGGCAGGTTGGCGCCGCCCGAATCCACCAGATAGATGCAGGGCAGGTTGTTCTGCTGCGCGATCTCCTGCGCCCGCAGGTGCTTCTTGACCGTCAGCGGGTAGTAAGTGCCGCCCTTCACCGTCGCGTCGTTTGCGACGATCATGCACTCCTGCCCGGCGACGCTGCCGATGCCGGCGATGATGCCGGCCGACGGAATGTCGTCGGCATAGACGCCATCGGCGGCCAGCTGCGACAGCTCCAGAAACGGCGAGCCGACGTCGAGCAGCTGGCGGATGCGCTCGCGCGGCAGCAGCTTGCCGCGGGCGAGGTGCTTTTCACGAGCCTTCGCGCCGCCGCCCTGCTGGATGGCGGCGACCTTCCGGCGCAGATCGTCGACCAGCGCCTGCATGGCGTCGGCATTGGCCTGGAACTCGGCGGAGCGCGCGTTCAGGGCGCTCTTCAGGACGGTCATGCCGTCTTCCTCCCGGTTTGGCGGTCTTGATTGCGGACTGTGTTACTGAACAAGCGCGCGGCTGATGACCAGCCGCTGGATGTCGCTGGTGCCTTCATAGATCTGGCAGACCCGGACGTCGCGATAGATGCGCTCCACCGGGAAATCATTCAGGTAGCCATAGCCGCCATGGATCTGGATGGCGTCGGAGCAGACCTTCTCCGCGATCTCCGAGGCGAACAGCTTGGCCATCGCCGCTTCCTTCATGCAAGGCACCCCGGCATCGCGCAAGGATGCGGCATGCAGCACCATCTGGCGCGCGGCTTCCACCCGCGTCGCCATGTCGGCGAGGCGGAAGGCGATGGCCTGATGCTGGATGATCGGCACGCCCATGCTCTGGCGTTCCTGGGCATAGCGGATGGCGTGGTCGAGCGCCGCGCGCGCCATGCCGACCGACTGCGAGGCGATGCCGATGCGCCCGCCTTCCAGGTTCGCCAGCGCCACCTTGTAGCCGGCGCCCTCGGCCCCGAGCATCAGGTCGGCGGGAACCCGGCACTCCTCGAACACGATCTGGCAGGTGTCGGAGCAGTGCTGACCCAGCTTCTCCTCGGTCCGCGCCACCTGATAGCCGGGGGTGTCCGTCGGCACGATGAAGGCGCTGAGCCCCTTCTTGCCGGCGGCCGGATCGGTCACCGCGAAGACGATGGCGACGTCGGCCTGCGAGCCGGAGGTGATGAACTGCTTGGTGCCGTTCAGCACCCAGTGATCGCCATCGCGCCGGGCACGGGTCTTGATGGCGGAGGCATCGGAACCCGCCTGCGGTTCGGTCAGGCAGAAGGCGCCCAGCATCTCCCCGCGCGCCATCGGCTTCAGGAAGCGGTCCTTCTGGGCGTCCGTGCCGAACTTCAGGATCGGCATGCAGCCGACCGAGTTGTGGACGCTCATGATGGTGGACACCGCGCCGTCACCGGCGGCGATCTCCTCGATGGCGAGCGCGTAGGCGACATGGTCGGTGGCGGCGCCGCCGAACTCCTCCGGCACCAGCATGCCCATCAGCCCGAGTTCGCCCATCTCGGCGAGTTCCGCCTTGGGGAAAGCGCCGCTGCGGTCGCGCTCGGCGGCGGTCGGGGCGAGCCGGTCCTGCGCGAAGGCGCGGGCCATGTCGCGGACCATGGTCTGTTCTTCGGTCAGGTGCATCGGACGTTTCCTCGGGCGATGGTTTTTGTTGGTGGCGTGCTGTGCCCCCTCCCCATCCCTCCCCCTCTTCGAGGGAGAGGGGGTAGGAGCTTTGCGGGAGTACAGCGGAGTTCCCTCTCCCGCGAAGCGGGGGAGGGTTAGGGAGGGGGCAAGCGCCCGCCCTTACACCCGCTCCACCGCGATCGCCGTAGCCTCGCCGCCACCAATGCACAGCGACGCCACACCGCGCTTCAGGTCGTACTTCTCCAGCGCCGCCAGCAGCGTCACGAGGATCCGCGCGCCCGAAGCCCCGATCGGGTGCCCGAGCGCGCAGGCGCCGCCATGCACGTTCACCTTGTCGTGCGGCAGGTCGAGGTCGCGCATCGCCGCCATGGTCACCACGGCGAACGCCTCGTTGATCTCGAACAGATCGACGTCGCGGGCCGACCAGCCCACCTTCTCGAAAAGCTTCTGCATCGCGCCGACCGGCGCGGTGGTGAACAGCGCCGGCTGCTGGGCGTGGTTGGAATGGCCCTTGATCTCGGCGATCACGCGCAGGCCGCGCTTCTCGGCCTCGCTGCGGGTGGTGACGATCAGCGCCGCGCCACCGTCGGAGATCGACGAGGAGTTCGCCGCCGTCACCGTGCCGTCCTTGGCGAAGGCCGGCTTCAGCGTCGGGATCTTCTTGGCATCGCCCTTGCCCGGCTGCTCGTCGGTATCGACCAGCGTGTCGCCCTTGCGGCCCTTGACCAGAACCGGCGCGATCTCCGCCTTGAAGGAGCCGTCCTCCACCGCCTTGCGGGCGCGGTTCAGGCTTTCGATGGCGTAGTTGTCCTGCGCCTCGCGGGTGAAGTTGTAGCTGCTGGCGCATTCCTCGGCGAAGGTGCCCATCAGGCGGCCCTTCTCGTAGGCGTCCTCCAGACCGTCGAAGAACATGTGGTCCAGCACCTTGCCGTGACCCATGCGATAGCCGCCGCGGGCGCGGTCCAGCAGATACGGAGCATTCGACATGCTCTCCATGCCGCCGGCCACCACCACCTTGGCCGAACCGGCCTTGATGACGTCATGGGCGAACATCACCGCCCGCATGCCCGAACCGCAGACCTTGGAGATGGTGGTGCAGCCCACCCCCTTCGGCAGCCCGGCGCCCAGCGCCGCCTGGCGCGCCGGGGCCTGGCCCAGACCAGCCGACAGCACGTTGCCCATGAACACCTCGTCCACCGCGTCTGCCGGCAGGCCGGAGCGTTCAAGCGCCGCCTGGATGGCGACGCTACCCAGCTGCGGGCCGGTCAGGCCCATGAGGTCGCCCTGGAAGCCGCCCATCGGCGTGCGGACGGCGGCGGCGATGACGATGCTGTCGGTCATGGTGGTCTGTCCCTTTCCCTCTGTGCCTTGTTGCCGAACCGCTTTACGCGGTCTCTTTGAACAGTTCGCGCCCGATCAGCATGCGGCGGATCTCGCTGGTGCCGGCGCCGATCTCATAGAGCTTGGCGTCGCGCAGCAGGCGGCCGGTCGGGTACTCATTGATGTAGCCGTTGCCCCCCAGCGTTTGAATGGCCTCCAGCGCCATCCAGGTCGCCTTTTCGGCGGAGAACAGGATGGCGGCGGCGGCGTCCTTGCGGGTGGTCTCGCCGCGGTCGCAAGCCTTGCAGACGGCGTACACATAGGCCTTGGCGGCATTCATGATCGTGTACATGTCGGCGATCTTGCCCTGCATCAGCTGGAACTCGCCGATGGACTGGCCGAACTGCTTGCGGTCGTGGACATAGGGGATCACCACGTCCATGCAGGCCTGCATGATGCCGAGCGGACCGCCGGACAGCACCGCGCGCTCGTAATCCAGGCCGGACATCAGAACGTTCACGCCGCGCCCGACGCCGCCCAGGATGTTCTCCTCAGGCACCTCGCAGTCCTCGAACACCAGCTCGCCGGTGTTGGAGCCGCGCATGCCCAGCTTGTCCAGCTTCTGCGCCACCGAGAAGCCCTTGAAGGTCTTCTCCACCAGGAAGGCGGTGATGCCGCGCGGGCCGGCGTTGATGTCGGTCTTGGCGTAGATCACCAGCGTGTCGGCGTCGGGACCGTTGGTGATCCACATCTTGGTGCCGTTCAGGACGTAGCGGTCGCCCTTCTTCTCGGCCCGCAGCTTCATCGACACCACGTCCGACCCGGCGTTCGGCTCCGACATCGCCAGCGCGCCGATATGCTCGCCGGAGATCAGCTTGGGCAGATAGCGGCGCTTCTGCTCCTCGTTGCCGTTCTTGCGGATCTGGTTGACGCAGAGGTTCGAATGGGCGCCGTAGCTGAGGCCGACGGAGGCCGAGGCGCGCGACACCTCCTCCATCGCCACGACATGCTCCAGATAGCCCATGCCGGCGCCGCCATATTCCTCGTCGACCGTCACGCCGAGGATGCCGAGGTCGCCCATCTTGCGCCACAGCTCGTTGGGGAACTCGTTGGTCTGGTCGATCTCGGCGGCGCGGGGGGCGATCTCATTGGCGGCGAAGCTCCGCACCGAATCGCGCAGCATGTCGGCCGACTCGCCGAGGTCGAAATTCAGGCTGGGGTACTGGTTGGACAGCATGGACGTATCGCTCCCCTGGGAAATCATCCGTTCTTTGACCATACGTTACCGTATGGCGAGGCGCGCCGCAAGGGGGTACTGAGCAGGGACGAAAGTTGACCGATCCCAGGAGTTTGACCGCTTTTCGCAGTCGCGGCACATTTCCACATCGTGGAAGACTCCGGACCGGTGCCGATTTTCCCCAATCTTTTCAAGGCAGCCATGCATGTTGAATACTGTATTCCAGACCGGAGAAGGCCGTTATAAGAGAAGCCAATGCGTTATGTCCGGCCAGTGATAACGATTTGGGGGACCAACCAATGATTCGCGTGCCTCGCCCGAACCTGGACGGCTTCACCATGGCGCTGGTGGCGACCGTCGGTCTGGCGACCGTGCTGCCGGTGCATGGGCAGGCCGCCCAGGGTGTGCATTGGCTGGCGGAGGCGGCGATCGCGCTGCTGTTCTTCCTGCACGGCGCCCGCCTGCCGCGGGAAGAGGTGGTGGCGGGCATGGCGCATTGGCGCCTGCATCTGCTGATCTTCAGCCTGACCTTCGTCGCCTTCCCGCTGATCGGCTGGGCGGTGGTGGAAACGCTGCCGCACAGCCTGCTGCCGCCGGCCCTGGCGATCGGGGTGCAGTTCCTCTGCCTGCTGCCCTCCACCGTGCAGTCCTCCATCGCCTTCACCTCGATGGCGCGGGGCAATGTGGCGGCGGCGGTGTGCAGTTCCACCCTCTCCAACATCTCCGGCATCCTGATGACGCCGCTGCTGGTGGCGTTGTTCCTGAAGGTGCAGGGAAGCGCGCTGTCGCTCGACACGCTGCAGACCATCGCGGCGCAGCTCCTGCTGCCGTTCGTCGCCGGTCAGCTTCTGCGGCGCTGGGTCGGCGCCTGGGCGGCGCGGCACAAGACGATGCTGCGCTTCACCGACCGCGGCTCGATCCTGCTGGTCGTCTATCTCGCCTTCAGCGAGGCGGTGGTGAACGGCCTTTGGCATCAGGTGCCGCCGGCCGCCCTGGGCATGGTGGTGCTGATCGACGGCGCCATCCTGGCGCTGTTCCTGATCGGCACGACGCTGCTCAGCCGCCGCCTGGGCTTCTCCCGCGCCGACGAGGCGGTGATCGTCTTCTGCGGCTCGAAGAAGTCGCTGGTCAGCGGCGTGCCGATGGCCGGCGTCCTGTTCGCCCCCGCCACCGCCGGTCTTGTTCTGCTGCCGGTGATGGTGTTCCACCAGATCCAGCTGATGGTCGGCGCCATCCTGGCCCGCCGCTACGCCGATGAGAGCGCGGCCAAGGACGAGGCGAGGGACGCCCTGCCGGCGGCGTCGTAATCGCCCCCTACTCCTCCGCGAACTCCCCCGTCGCGGCCATGATGGCGGTGCGGAGCTGGTCGGCCTTGGCGGGGCCGGCGACCAGCTCCAGCAGGCGCAGGGCGTAGAACAGGCTGATCTCCGCCGTTTCCGCATCGTCCGGGTCGCCGGCCGCCTTGGGATACTGCGCCAGCAGGGCGTGCGCCTTCGCCATCAGCCCCTTTTCCATCGACGCCATCGCGGTCTTCAGCGGCTCGTGCAGGCTCAGCGCGTCGGCCAGCCCCTCGCAGCGGCGCAGCGCGCGGGCATGGTCCTCGGCCGCCGCCTGGGCGTCCTCGTCCACCGCGGCGGGGCGGCCGTTCTCGACCGGAGCCGGGACGGCGGTCAGGATGCCGCCGGACGCGGTGTCGAGCACGGTTCCGGCCACCATCGTCCGCACCGCCGTCTTCACCGCCTCCAGCCGCTCGCGATAGACCGGCTCGGCCAGGAAATCCATGACGGCGGAGGTGGTGTTGACGCTGGCGACCAGCCGCTCGGCGATGGCGATGGCCTCCTCCGGCGCGATGGCGGCGGCGGCCCCGCCCGGACCGGCGCTGTAGCCGTTGCCGTCCAGCCGGGCCGACCGCTCCTCCAGATTGGTGACCACCAGCCCGCTCAGTTGGGCGAAGATCACCGGCTGCTCGCGCCGGGCCTTGCCGAAATCCAGATCGTTCAGCACCGTCAGCAGGTCGGCCGGGTTCGCCATGCGCGAGGCGGCGGCCAGCAGCAGGTAATAGACCAGCCCGGTCGATTGCCGCGCCACCGCCTGGACCGCCTGCTCGATGGCGCCGGCATGCTCGTCCCCCAGCGCCGGCAGCGGCTTCGGCGCCAGCGCGTCCTTCAGCGATTCCACCGTCAGCCCGATCTCCAGAAAGGCGGCGATGTCCAGCACCTGCCGCTGCAATTCCTCGTCGCCATGCAGCACGCGCCACAGCGCATGCCGGGCGCCGTCCTGCTCCACCGCTCCCCGAATGGCCTGGGCGGCCATCGGCCACAGCCGGCGCCCGATGTTGCGCAGCGCGTTGAGATTGCCGGGCGCCGTCTCCTGCACCTGCCGGTCGAGCTGGTCGATCAGGGCGGTGTCGCCGCACTCCGTCACCAGCGTCCACACCGGGTCGATCACCCGCCGTTCGATGCGGCCCAGCGGCACGTCGACGCCGCTGAAGCTTTCCAGCACATCCTCGAACGGCATGCACAGCACGCGCTTCAGCGTGGGGCGGCGCCCGGGGCGGACCTGAACCAGCCGCGGGCGGATGGCGGCGAAGGTCTGGCGCACGTCGGGATGGTCGCGCACCCGCTCCAGCAGGCGGACCACCTCGATGAACTTGTCCTCAGGGATGTCGAACAGCTTGGTTTCCAGCCCCGGCAGGCGGTCCACCTGCCCCTTTTTCTCCGCCCCTCCCGTCATGGCAGGCGCGCTTTCACCGCCTCGATCCGGCGGATGGCGTCGATGTCCATCTGGCCGGTGCGCCAGTCCTCCAGCATGCGGACGGAGCGGCGGTGGGCCAGCTTGACCTGCTTGGCATCCTCGACGAAGTCGCGGCTCGTCTCCTTGCGCGGCAGCAGCGGCAGGATGCGGAACAGGTCGTTGACGGTCGCCGCCTGCTGGTGATGGTCCTCGGCCTGCGCCACCTCCCACGCCCCGGTGATGTGGCTCCAGCCGTCGAGCAGCCACGCCATGCGGCCGGCCTGGGCGCGCACGCGCAGGATCTCGATGTCCCAGTCACGCATCAGCGGCCCGATGGCCTCCACCCGCCGGTGGAAGTCGCCCAGAACCTTGTCGCCGATGCCGATGGTGTGCTGCGCCACCTCGGCGCAGAACTCCGCCACCGGGGCGGCGTCGCTCGGCACGTCGCGCGCCCATTCGGTCATGCTGTCGCGGAAGCTCTTGAGGTCGTTCAGCCCGCGCGTCAGCCGGCCGGGCCTCGGCGAATGCGCCAGTCCGACCGGGGCGGCGACCGCCGCGATGTCGGCCAGCCGGGCATAGAGCAGCGTGGCGTCCATGCGCAGGCTTTCCGCCGCGCGGGTCATCAGCTGGCGGGTCAGCCGCTGCCCCTCGTCGGTGTCGATGCCGGCCTTCAGCATCTCCGGCGATTCCAGACCCACCGCCTTCAGGATCGCCAGGATCAGCAGGTAGTGGGTCAGCGTGCTCTGCTCCTCGTCCTCCTCCAGGGCGCGGCGGGCGGCCTGCGCCGCCTGCGGCCCGGCAAGCCCGCGCCGCGCCGCCTTCAGCGTCGCCCGGCGGATCTCGTGCGGGGAGCAGGCGTCCTCCTTCACGATCAGGTCGTGCAGATAGCGGTCGTGCATGGTCATCGACACCATGTCCGGCACCGCCTTCCAGGCGACGACATAGATGCCCATGCCCTGCGACAGGCTGGGGATCAGCACCTCGAGCTTCGACCGCTCGCCACGGCGCACACGGGTCTGGGACAGCAGCGGCGTGGTGAAGGCCACCGCGGCCCCCCGCTCCTCGAAGGTCGACGGCGCGTATTCGATCGCACCTTTCAACATGATTGCCGTTCCGGATTCGCCTGGTCGTTCTCTTGGGCTGACGACACCCCTGTTGGCTCCCCCGCCTCCAGGTCCGTCACAACCGCAACGCCCTCATCATTACATGGTCGTAAGAAAAGCGGCGGCGACCAATTTGTGCTGAATTGTAGCGCAGTGCGACGGCCTGTCGCACTCGGCAACAGTTCGCACAAGGAGACCGTGCCTGTCCATCAGGGTTTTTCCTTGGATCCGCCTCTGCGACAGTTGGAACCTCGCCGCAATGCGGCGGGAATTACCCGCGCAACTTTATGAAGCCGACGGGAAATCTCCGTACCGATCAAGCCTCCGTCGGCACCGCGCGACTGCTCTGGCGCTTTGCGCGGACGGCCCTTGCGCTTTGCGCGACGACGCGACAGTTTGGGCGAAGGTTACACCGCGAACATGGGAGAAGCAGAGGGTGAGCAACATCGGCATCGTGCTCGGACGGTTCCACCGCAAAGAGGTGGAAGAGATGCTGGACGAGGCGCGCACCGTCGCCGCCCGCCGCGGCCTCGGCATCGTCGCGGAGGTCTGGGTTCCCGGCTCGATGGAAAAGCCGCTGGCGATCAAGCGCCTGCTGATGCGCGACGACGTCGCCGGCGCCGTGGCGCTGGGCATCATCGAGCGGGGCGAGACCGAGCACGGCAACGTCATGGGCCATGCCGTCATCTCCAGCCTGATCGACCTGCAGCTCCAGTTCATGAAGCCGGTCGGCGTCGGCATCCTCGGGCCGGGCATCAACCCGTCGCAGATCCCGCCGCGCATCCGCCCCTACGCCGCCGCCGCGGTGGACGCCTGCGCCGACCTGATCGAGCAGGGCTGACGCACGCTCCGCCGGGGGGACGGACGGCCGCCGAAGCGTCACGTCCCCCCGAGCAGCTCGCCCAGCGCGTGGCTCAGCTGGCGCGGGGTCACCGGCTTGTGGATGATGCCCAGCCCATGGTTGGCGGCGTCGCGTTCGCAGTCGGGGCCGGTCTCGCCGGTCAGGATCAGGCCGGGGATAGGGGGCTTGCCGGGATCGCCATACAGCGCGCGGATGCGGGCGACCGCGTCGGTCCCGAACTGCCCTTCGCGCAGGCGATAATCGGCGACGATCAGGTCGGGGCGCCGGCCCATCCGGCTCAACCCCTCCACCGCCTTCTGAGCGGAGCCAGCGACCAGCACCTCGTACCCCCATTCACGGAAGATCGTCTCCAGCCCCAGCAGCACGATGGCGTCGTCGTCGACCACCACGGCGAAGCGCCCGCGCCCGGTCGTCGCCGCCTCCGCCGCGGTCGCCGGCGCCTCGATGGTGCGGCCGAGCGGCAGGGCAATGACGAAGCTGGTCCCCTGCCCCGGCTTGGACTGGACGTCCACCGGATGGTTCAGCAGCTGCGACAGCCGCCGCACGATGGCAAGCCCCAGCCCCAAACCGCGGTTGCGGTCGCGCTCCGGGTTGCCGACCTGATGGAACTCCTCCCAGATGCGCTCCAGATGGTCGGGCGGAATACCGATGCCGGTGTCGCGCACCTCGATCAGCAGTCGCCCGCCGGCCCGGCGGCATTCGATGTCGATCCGGCCACTCTCCGTGTAGCGCAGGGCGTTCTCCACCAGATTGCGCACCATGCGGGTCAGCAGCGTGCGGTCGGTGCGGGCGGCGGCGCTGCAGGAGGAGACATGCAGCTCCAACCCCTTCGCCGCCGCCACCGGCCGGTACGATGCGGCGATGTGCTCGAACAGCGGGGCGACCGGCACGGTCTCGATGTTCGGCTGGACCACGCCGGCATCCAGCCGCGACATGTCGAGCAGGCTGTCCAGCAGTTCCTTCAGCGCGTCCAGCCCGCGTCCCAGATGCATCAGCGCGTTGGCGCCCTGGCTGCCCTGCACATACGGCTTCAGCACGTCGACGAACAGCAGCAGCGCCTGCAGCGGCTGGCGCAGGTCGTGGCTGGCGGCGGCCAGGAACTTGCCCTTGGCGAGGTCGGCCGCCTCCGCCGACTCCTTCGCCTGCAACAGCGCCTGCTGCGCCTGCCGCCGGGCGGTGATGTCGCGGAAATAGACGGACAGCCCGTCGGCGTTGGGATAGATGCTGACCTCCACCCAGTCGCCCAGCACGGGGGAGACCACCTCGATGGTCATCTCCCGCCCTTCGCGCACCGCCTGCTTCTGCGCCTCCAGCGACTCGCTGCCCAGCGCATTGGGGAAGGCTTCCCAGAGGCAGCGGCCCAGCAGGGTGTCGCGTGACCGGCCCCAGAGCTGTTCGGCCTTGCGGTTGATGTAGGTGAAGCGCCAGTCGTGATCGACGGCATAGAAGGCGTCGCTGATGCTCTCCAGGATCTTCACCGCCCGCTCGTGCGAGGCGCGGGCCTCCTCCTCCGCGCGCTTGCGCATCGTGATGTCGCGGAAGAAGCAGCCCACCCCTTCCGCCGTCGGCAGGTAGCGGATTTCCAGCCACAGGGTGATGCCTTCGCCGTCGAAACGCTTTTCGATGCTGGTCGGCTGGCGCTCCGTCATCGTCTTGCGGCACAGCGCCTCCAGATCCGACCCGGCGAACTGCGGCCACACCTCCCACAGGCGTCGGCCGCGTATCGCCGACAGCGACTGGCGGTCGAGCTGTTCGGCGCGGCGGTTCTGGTAGATGACGCGATAGTCGCAATCCAGCGCCACCAGCGCCTCGTCGATGCTGTCCAGGATGTCGGTGGCGCGCCGGCGCGCGTCGGCGATGGCCTCCTCCATCCGCCGCTCGTCGGAGCGGTCATGCAGGATCCACAGGAACCCCTCCTCGTCGCCCTGGAGCGGCAGGATGGTCAGCGCCCCCCAGACAGCAGCGCCGTCGCGACGACGGAAGGCGCGCTCCTCCTGGACGCGGCCCTCGGCCAGCGCACGCACCCGCAGCGCGTCGGGCACGCCCGCGGCGACCTCTTCCGGCGGAAACAGGATGTCGGCCGGCTGCCCCTGCGCCTCATCCTCCGTCCAGCCCAGGATGCGGACGGCGCCGGGATTCCAGCTGGTCACCCGGCCGGCCGGCGACAGGGTCAGGATGGCGTGGCCGGTGGCGCTGTCCAGGATGGCGCGCAGCCGCCTTTCGCTGTCGGCATGGGCGGCGCGGCTGCGCTCCAGCGCGGTGAAGGCGGTGCGCAGATCCTCGTTCAGCGCGGTGACCGTCAGCAGGTCGTCGCAGCCGGTGCAGGCGGTGGACAGCGCCGTCTGCAGCCGCGCATTCTCACGCTCCAGCTCCGCCAGCCGCGCCAGCAGTTTTGCGTCCGGTCCGGAACCCGGTTGGGCATGCCCGCCCCGCCCGCCTTCCATTCGGTTGCCGGCGGACTCGTTCGGGACGGACTGCTGCTTGGTCATAGGCGCCCAAGAAAAACGAAAGTCTCAGAAACCGAGAGTGCGCAATGACTAAAGCCGCTGTAAACCTTCCAAAAGCAATATTCCACCTGATCAAAAATGTGCGAAATTTTATCGATGTTGTTACCGCATATCGGTGATTGCCTTCACCATCGCCCGTACGCCCGCATCGAGCACTTTGTCACGCCGCAGCACCAACCCTAACTTGCGGATCAAAGGCGGCGTCAGAGGTTGAACTGCGAAGCGGTCGCAATCCTGCGGGCTCCCGACGGTGACCGACGGCAGAATCGACCGGCCCAGCCCGGCGGCGACGAGGTTCTTGATCGCCTCCACATTGCCCAGTTCCATCGCCGGGCGCGGCTGGATGCCGCCGGCCATGAACCAGCCGTCGATCACCGCGCGCATGGTCCCGCCGCGCTCGTACAGGATCAGCGTCTGGTCGGCCAGCGCCGCCGGGGCGACCGCCTGCGCCGGAGACCGGGCGCCGCCGCAGGAGCCGTCGCCGGGGCCATCTCTGGGGCCGACACAGACAAGCTCCTCGGCACAGACCGGTTCGATAGACAGGCCGGGACGGCCGGCCGGCAGGGTGACCAGCGCCAGATCGAGCGAACCGCCCTCCACCGCGTCCAGGATGTCCGGCGTGTTGCCGGTGACGACGATGATCTCCAGCCCCGGATGGGCGCTGCGCAATGCCGTCAGGATCGGCGGCAGGCGGTAGATGCAGGCGGTGGCGCCGGTGCCGATGCGCACGCGCCCGACCTGCCCGGCGCGGTGGCGGCCCATGGCGACCGCCGCCGCCTCCACTTCCTCGCGCAGCCGGCGGATGAAGGGCAGCAGGTCGCGCCCGGCCGCGGTCGGCAAGGCCCGCTTGCCCACCCGCTCCACCAGCCGCACGCCGAAGCGCTCCTCCAGATTGCGGATCTGCATGCTGACCGCCGGCTGGGTCAGGCCGAGCCGGCCGGCCGCCTCGGTGAAGCCGCCATGCTCGACGACGGTGGCGAAGGTGATGAGCTGGTCGAGATTCAGGCCGCGCATACCCCTAGTCTTCCTTATGGTTCCGATCAAATCAATAAATTTGCCTTTTTATCCGCCCTCCGCGACGGTGTGGTCATGACGACCGCCGCCATCCCCGCTCCTGCCGCCCGCCAAACCTGGCTCCTGCTGCTTTGCGCCAGCCGCTTCGCCACCTCGCTGTCCTTCATGGTCTATGCCGGCGCGCTCGGGCCGGCGATGCAGGCCTGGGGCATGTCGGCGGGGGAGGCCGGGTCGATCCAGACCGCCTTCAACGTCGGCTATGCCCTGTCGCTGGTCGGGTCCTCCTGGTTCGCCGACAGTCTGGGCGCCAAGCGCGTCTTCCTGTGGGCCAGTTGGGCGACGGCGCTGACTGGCCTCGCCTTCGCCTTCTTCGCCCGCTCGGCGGAAAGCGGGCTGCTGCTGTTCGCGCTGGTCGGGCTGACCCAGGGCGGCACCTACGCCCCGTCCATCATGCTGGTGGCGCAGGGGGTGCCGGCGGCGCGGCGCGGCGCGGCGGTGGGCTGGCTGCTGGCAGCGGGGTCGCTCGGCTATTTCGGCTCCATCGCGCTCGCCGCCGGACTGTCGGAACGCTTCGGCTACGAGGCCGCCTTCATCGCCTGCGGGCTGGGGCCGCTGCTGGCGGCGCTGCTCGGCACGCCGGGTCTGCGCGGCCGGGCCAATCTGGTGGCCGGCGGCGGAGCGCGGCGGCTGCGCGGTGCCTTCCGCTTCCTGGCCGACCGCCGCTCCCTCCTGCTGACCGTGGGCTACACCACCCATTGCTGGGAGCTGCTGGGCATGTGGGCGTGGCTGCCCGCCTTCCTCACCGCCAGCCTCGCCGAGTCCGGCGGCGCCGGGGTTCGCGGGCTGTGGATCGCCGCGGCCATCCACATCTCGGGCTTCCTGTCCTCGCTGCTGATGGGCCGCGCGTCCGACCGACTGGGCCGGCGAGCGGTGCTGATCGCGATGGGCGTGCTGGGCGCGGCCTGTTCCTTCACCATCGGCTGGATGGACGGGATGCCGCTGGCGCTCGTGCTGGCGGTGGCGGCGCTTTACGGCTTTTCGGCGCTGGGCGATTCGCCGGTGCTGTCGACGGCGATGACGGAATCGGTCGAGCCGGGCAGCCTGGGGGCGGCGCTCGCCGTGCGCTCCATCCTCGGCTTCGGCGCCGGCGGCGCGGCGCCGCTGGCGGTCGGTCTGGTGCTCGACCATGCCGGCGGCACCGGTGGTTCCGGCTGGGGCTGGGGTTTCGCGCTTCTCGGCGTCGGCGGCGGGTTAGCGACCGTCTGCGCCCTTCTTCTTCCCGCCGACCGTCCTCAACGGAGCTGAGTCATCATGCCTGCCATCATGGTGCGGGCGTCCGCCGACGCCGACATTCCCGCCATCACGACGCTCTACGCCCACCATGTGCTGCACGGCACCGCCTCCTTCGAGGAGGTCCCGCCCGACGAGGCGGAGATGGCGCGGCGCCGCGCCGACATCCTGGCCCGCGGCCTGCCCTATCTGGTGGCGGAGTGCGATGGGCGGCTGGCCGGCTACGCCTATGCCGGTCTGTACCGCACGCGCAGCGCCTACCGCTTCACGCTGGAGAACTCTGTCTATGTCGCCGAGGGCATGGGCCGGCGCGGCATCGGCCGGGCGCTGATGATCCCGCTGCTGGAGATGTGCGAGGCGGCGGGCTACCGCCGGATGATCGCGGCGATCGGCGACAGCGCCAACCACGGCTCGATCGGCCTGCACAGCGCCTGCGGCTTCCGGCACGTCGGCATCCTGCCGGCGGTGGGCTTCAAGTTCGGCCGCTGGCTGGACGGCGTGCTGATGGAACGCCCGCTGGGCGAGGGCAGCGACAGCCTGCCGACCGAGCGGTCGGCACGTCCCTGATTACGGTGCAGTCAGGACGCCGCGGCGGTACTGACCGGGCGTGACGCCAAAGGCGCGCCGGAAACAGCGGCCGAGATGGCTTTGGTCGGAAAAGCCGGTCTCCGCCGCCACATCCGCAAGCGGCTGCCCGACGCGCAGCAGGCTGCGTGCCTCGTTCAGCCTTCCCGTTAGCCGGAACATCTGCGGCGGCATGCCGTGCAGCCGGCGGAATCGGCGCGAGAAGCCTTCGCGGCTCATCCCGGCCAGCCGGGCCGCCTCGCCCACGTTTTCCCAACAGACGCCGATGAAGTCCAAAGGAAGCTGCGGCATAGCCGGATCGCACCGATACTCCTCGACCATTGCGGGGAGATCCCGCCAGCCGATGCATCCCTGCCGTCGCCATAGCTGCGCCAGTCCTGCAAATAGCTCCGCAGCCATGTAGGCATCCGGCGAGGTGTAGATGTTGAGGCCGATGACATCCGCCGATTCGGCCAACGACCGGTGCGGCGTCCCCGCCGGGATCCTCAGTCCCTCCCCCGGCCCGATCTCGAACAGTCTGTCAGCCATCACGAAACGTCGCCGTCCGGATAGGACGAAGGTCAGTTGGTCTTCGTCATGGAAATGCGGCGGCAGCGATACTTCCTGTCCGCGGACGATGCCAAGCTCGACAATTCCACCGCCAGACGCCCGCCAATACTGCCAGGGACCGGTCGGACTCACGCCGTCAGGGAACCGAAGCGATGCCGCCATGACACACTCCCCAGCCGCAAACACACCCACAGCATCGCCGACCGCGCGGCAATCCGCCAGCAAAGTGTGCTTGGCGCCGATCGGTCACATCCGTTCCAGACCGCAGTCGCCCCGGCCTGCTATCCATCGGCTGGAAACAACCGCACGGGAGTCCGGCATGACCGCCGCCTTGTCCGCAGCCTCATACCTCCTGGTCATCGGCGCAGGTGTCAGCGTCGCCCTGCAACAGATCCTGAACGCCAACCTGCGGACGGGATTGGGATCGCCCTGGTGGGCCGGATTCGTCAGCTATTTCGTCGGCATGCTGGCGATGCTGGCGGTGGCGCTGAACGCCCCCGGTCCCCGGCTAGCCGACGGCATCGGCGGAGTCACCTCCTGGCTGTCCTGGTCCGGCGGCCTGTTCGGCGCGCTGTTCGTCGGAACTGCCATCCTGATGGTTCCGCACCTGGGGGCTGCGACCGTCCTCGCTCTTATCGTCGTCGGCCAGATGCTCGGCTCGCTGACCTTCGACCATTTCGGCCTGTTCGGGTTGTCGCAGCACCCGGTCAGCCTCACCCGTCTGGCCGGTGCCGCGTTGCTGATCCTGGGCGTCATCCTGATCCGGTTCTGACGCGCTCGAATCAATCCGCGGATCAGTCCGCCCCCAGCAGCTCGTCCTGCCGAGGGCTGGGCGCCGTCGCCATCGGCACTGTCCGCGGCAGCTCCACGCTGGGCAGCCGCCACTCCACCGGCGGCGCCGATCCCGGCGTCGGCCGGTAATGGTCCAGCACGGCCAGCAGCGTCAGCAGCGCCAGAGCCAGTGCCGCCACCAGCAGCCGGCGGTCCACCCCGGCCAGAAGGCCGCTTCCGTCGTCGGGACCGGTGTTGCCGCGATCCGGCAGGGCCATGCTCAGTCCTCCCCTTTCCGTCGGCCTCGTCGTACCTGACCAGCTTGACCGATGCGGCAGAACGACGCAATGCGGCTGTTCGGCCAGGATTTTGCCGAACTTTCCACCCACGGCCGCCGGTCTGTCGCCAGCCTTGCGGAAAGCACCCCGGCGGCGTTCGGAAACGCCATTAGGTCAGCGGCACTGCCCTTATTTCCCCGCCGTTTCCCTGACCTCCCGTCGATTTGTCGGCGAAAGAGCGATCTCGCCGAATCGAGTCGGCATTCCCTCGCCTGAGTCACCCCTCCGGCCACCGCCGGATGTGGCGGGTGGGCGTTGCGCGCCTTTACCGCGGCATCATCTGTGCCGGGGATGTGAACGCGCTATGGATAAATTTGGCGGACATGTCACTGGGTTGTCCGAATCTTTGGAGAAATACCCCCAAAGGGGTGCGAATCGCCGCTTGGTCAGAAATCCTGCCGTTTATTTGCCGTCGAAATGTTGTTTGTGGGGTGGTACTACCAATCCAAAGAAAACCCGAGAGGAGACATCCACCATCATGCGTACGGCGACGAAGGACCTGGCAGGCGACTTGCGGCAGCAACTGGCCGAACTGGTGCGCAGCCGGGTTCCGAACGCGCGGGCGGAGCGCTTCGTGAAGCGCTTCTATGCCAACGTGCCACCCGACGACCTGCTGCGCGGTACGCCGGAACAGCTTTACGGCGCCGCTCTCGCCATGTGGCAGTGGGGCCAGCAGCGTGTGCCCGGCCTGCCCAAGGTGCGGGTTTACGCCCCGCGGCTGGACGAGCATGGCTGGCAGACCGAACGCTCGGTGGTGGAGATCGTCAACGACGACATGCCCTTCCTGGTCGATTCCGTCACGGCGGAGCTGAACCGGCAGGGCGTCACCGTCCACCTCATCATCCATCCCGTCACCCGCGTCGTCCGCGACGCCGAAGGCCGCATCGTCGAGCTGCTGGAGCCGGGCGAGGAGAAGGACGGCGCCCGCGACGAATCCTTCATGCACTGCTCGATCGACCCGCTGTCGGACCCGGCCGCCCAGGCCCGTCTGCGCGAGGGGATCGAGCGGGTGCTGGCCGACGTCCGCGCCGCGGTGGAGGACTGGACGCCGATGCGCGAGCGCGTGCGCAGCGCCCGCACCGACATCGCCAACGCCCCCGACGCTGAGGAGTCCAAGGAGGCCGCCGACTTCCTGACCTGGGTCGACGACGGCAACATGACCCTGCTGGGCAGCCGCCTCTACATCGCCACCGTCGGCGACGAGGGGCAGGAGCCCTGGCTGGAGCTGGTGGACGGCAGCGGTCTCGGTGTGCTGCGCAACCCCGAGATCACCGTGTTCGACGAGCATGGCCACGCCGCCGTGCTGCCGGAGGAAATCCGCGCCTTCCTGCGCCAGCCGCGCGCGCTGCTGGTGACCAAGGGCACCCGCCACGCCACCGTGCACCGCTCGGTCCCGCTGGACGCCATCCTGGTCAAGCGCTTCGACGACCAGGGCAAGGTGGTCGGCGTCACGCTGGCGGTCGGCCTGTTCACCTCCGTCGCCTACAACCGCAGCCCGCGCGAGATCCCGTTCCTGCGCCGCAAGGTCGCCCGGGTGATGGGCCGCGCTGGCTTCGACCCCGCCGGCCATGACGGCAAGGCGCTGCTGAACATCCTGGAGACCTACCCGCGCGACGAGCTGTTCCAGACCCCGTCGGACGAGCTGTTCGAAACGGCGGTCGGCATCCTGCACCTGCAGGAACGCCAGCGCCTCGCCCTGTTCGTCCGCCGCGACCCGTTCGAACGCTTCGTCTCCGCCCTGGTCTTCGTGCCGCGCGACCGCTACGACACCGCGCTTCGCCGCAAGATCCAGTCGGTGCTGGAAACCGCCTTCCACGGCACCTGCGCCTCCTACTTCACCCAGCTGTCGGACAGCGCGCTCGCCCGCCTGCACCTGATGGTGAAGACGGAGCCGGGCAAGATCCCCGCCGTCGACATCAGCGAGATCGAATCCCGGCTGGTTCAGGTCTCCCGCAGCTGGGCCGACCGGCTGCGCGACGCGCTGGTCGAGGCGCAGGGCGAGGAAACCGGCAACGCCCGGCTGCGCCGCTACGCCGACGCCTTCCCGGCCGGCTACCGCGAGACCTTCACGGCGGAAACCGCCGTCCACGACATCGACCGCATCGAACGCGCGCTTTCCGAACAGCGCCTCGGCATCGTGCTCTACCACCCGCTGGAGGCCGACGGCGACGAGCTGCACGTCAAGATCTACCACCAGGGCCGGCCGGTGCCGCTGTCCGACGTGCTGCCGATGCTGGAGCACATGGACCTGAAGGTCATCACCGAACAGCCCTACGAGGTGCGGCCCGCCGGCGGCGCCCCATCGGTCTGGATCCACGACTTCGCCGCCCGCACCCAGACCGGGCTGCCGGTGGACTGCGTCAAGGTCAAGCAGACCTTCCAGGACGCCTTCGCCGACGTCTGGGACGGCCGGATGGAGGATGACGGCTTCAACCGTCTGGTCCTGCGCGCCGGGCTGGCGGGCCGCGAGGTCACCATTCTGCGCGCCTATGCCAAGTACCTGAAACAGGCCCGCTTCGCCTACGCCCAGGACACCATCGAGGCGACGCTGTCGGCCCATCCGCAGACCGCCCGCCTGCTGGCCCGGCTGTTCGCCGCCCGCTTCGACCCGAAGAACCAAGCAGATGAGGCGCCGATCCTGGAGCAGATCGAGGATGCGCTGGACGCCGTCACCAATCTGGACGACGACCGCATCCTGCGCCGCTTCGTCAACCTGATCCGCGCCACCCTGCGCACCAACGCCTATCAGGCCAGCCCGGACGGCACGCCGAAGCCGCATCTGTCCTTCAAACTGGACAGCGGCTCGATCGAGGAGCTGCCGCTGCCGCGTCCGTGGGTGGAGGTCTTCGTCTACAGCCCGCGCATGGAAGGCGTCCATCTGCGCGGCGGCAAGGTCGCCCGCGGCGGCATCCGCTGGTCCGACCGCCGCGAGGATTTCCGCACCGAGATCCTCGGCCTGATGAAGGCGCAGATGGTGAAGAACACCGTCATCGTGCCCGTCGGATCCAAGGGCGGTTTCGTCGTCAAGCGTCCCCCCGCCCCGAGCGCCGGCCGTGAAGCCGCACTGGCCGAAGGCATCGAGTGCTACAAGACGCTGATGCGCGGCCTGCTGGACGTCACCGACAATCTGGCCGCCGACGGCTCGGTGGTGCCGCCGAAGGACGTGGTGCGCCACGACGCCGACGATCCCTATCTGGTGGTCGCCGCCGACAAGGGCACGGCCACCTTCTCCGACATCGCCAACGGCGTGTCGGTCGATCACGGCTTCTGGCTGGGCGACGCCTTCGCCTCGGGCGGCTCGGCCGGCTACGACCACAAGGTGATGGGCATCACCGCGCGGGGCGCCTGGGAATCGGTGAAGCGCCATTTCCGCGAGATGGGCACCGACATCCAGACCACCGACTTCACCGTGGTCGGCGTCGGCGACATGTCGGGCGACGTGTTCGGCAACGGCATGCTGCTGTCGAAGCACATCCGCCTGCTGGCCGCCTTCGACCACCGCCACATCTTCCTCGATCCCGATCCCGACGCAGCGTCGAGCTGGGAGGAGCGCAACCGGCTGTTCGCCCTGCCCCGCTCCTCCTGGGCCGACTACGACCGCTCCAAGCTGTCCAAGGGCGCCATGATCGTCGAACGCAGCGCCAAGACGGTGGAGCTGACGGCGGAGGTCCGCGCCTGCTTCGGCATCGACCAGGATCACCTGTCGCCGACCGAGCTGATGCGCCGCCTGCTGACGGCCCCAGTCGACCTGCTGTGGTTCGGCGGCATCGGCACCTACATCAAGGCCTCGACCGAGACCAATGCCGAGGCCGGCGACAAGGCCAACGACGCACTGCGCGTCGACGGTGGCCAGATCCGCGCCAAGGTGGTCGGCGAGGGCGCCAACCTGGGCGTCACCCAGCGCGGCCGCATCGAGGCCGCCCAGAAGGGCCGTGACGGCAAGGGCGTGCGCCTGAACACCGACGCCATCGACAACTCCGCCGGCGTCGACACCTCCGACCATGAGGTGAACATCAAGATCCTGCTGGGCGACGTCATGGCGCGGGGCGACATGACGCTGAAGCAGCGCGACACCCTGCTGGCCGCCATGACCGACGAGGTGGCGGGGCTGGTGCTGGCCGACAACTACCGCCAGACCCAGGCCCTGACCATCGCCGAGGCGCAAGGGCCGGCCCTGCTGGAGGCGCAGTCGCGCTTCATCCGCAATCTGGAGCGCAGCGGACGCCTCAACCGCGCCATCGAGTATCTGCCGACCGACGAGGAACTGGCCCAGCGCATGGCCGAACGGCGCGGCCTGACCCGACCGGAGCTGGCGGTGCTGCTGGCCTACGCCAAGATCACGCTCTATGACGAGCTGCTGGCGTCGGAGCTGCCGGACGACCCGGCGACGGTCGAGGACCTGCTGCGCTACTTCCCGCAGCCGCTGCGCGACGGCCAGCGCGAGGCGATCTTCCGCCATCGCCTGCGCCGCGAGATCGTGGCGTCGGCGGTCACCAACAGCCTGGTCAACCGCGTCGGCGCCACCTTCGTCCGCGACATGGTGGAAAAGACCGGCCTCGGCCCGGCGGACGTCGCCCGCGCCTATGCCATAGCCCGCGACGTGTTCCAGCTGCGCCCGCTGTGGGACGCCATCGACGCGCTCGACAATGTGGTGCCGGCGGCGCTGCAGACGGCGCTGATGCTGGAGACCGTCCATCTGCTCGACCGCACCGTGGCGTGGTTCCTGGCCCACAGCCCGCACCCGCTGGATCTGGGCCGCGAATCCGCCGCCTTCCGTCCGGGGGTGGAGGCTCTGGCCGCCGGTCTCGACCGCTTCCTCGACGAGGAGGAATCCTCCCGCCTCGCCACCCGCATCGCCGATGCCATCGCCCAGGGCGTGCCGGAGGATCTGGCCCGCCGGATCGCCGCCCTGCCGGTTCTGGCCGCCGCCCCCGATCTGGTGCGGATCGCCGAGCGCACCGGCCGTGCGGTGGAAGGCGTCGCCTCGGTCTATTTCGGGCTGGGCCGCCGCTTCGGCCTGGAATGGCTGCGCGACCGCGCCGCCGGCGCCAAGGTCGACAACCATTGGCAGCGTCAGGCGGTCGCCGCCATCGTCGACGACCTGTTCGCTCACCAGAGCGCGCTAACCGTGCGCGTGCTGGAAAGCGAGGGCGACGAGTCCGCCGCGGTGGACGCCTGGATCGCCAGCCGCACTCTGGTGGTGGAGCGCGTCGAGCAGCTTCTGGCCGAACTGCGCGCCCAGCCGGCGGTCGATCTCGCCATGCTGGCCGTCGCAAATCGGCAGCTGCGCGGCCTGATTGCCGGGTGATCGGCGGCTGATGGTGTCACAGGGATAGGAGACCCTCGGTTCGGACGGCCTGGCTGCACTGTCCTGCGCAGCCGGGCTTCCGGAACGCCGGTGCCTTTTCAGGCACGTTCAGGCATCGGCATTCAGTCTCCTCGCCTCGGGCGGATCCACGCACCCCGTGGATCCGCCCACTTTCTTTTTCGAAAGCAACTTTTACGATTTGTTAGCCGGGGAAGGGCTCAACCTTTATTGCCCTCTCTCAGGGAAGTCTCTGGAACAAAAGGAACTTTGCGTCATCCCCGCGAAGGCGGGGATCCAGGAAACTCCGCAGATCAGCGGCGGATGTGGCGGGATTCCCGCCTTCGCGGGAATGACGGCTGATGAAGTGTCTTTCGACTCAACCGTTACCGCCCTTCCCCACCAGTGCCAGAATGCGCCGGGCGGCGTCGGCCGGGTCGATGGCGGCGATGCAATGCGCCTCGGCCGCCAGACAGGACACGCTGCAGGGCGGCACCGCCGCCTCGGGGCGCAGCACCAGCGCGCGCCCCTCCCGTCCGCCGGTCCAGGGGCGGAAGCGTTCTGGCGCGTGGAAGTGGTTGGGATCGCCGCCGATGGGATGGCAGGAGAACACCGCCACCAACACCCCCATCGCCGCAGCCAGATGGGCAGGCGCGGAATCCATGGTGACCGCCAGCGCCGCCTCCGCCATCACCGCGGCGGCGACGCGCAACGGCGTGGCGCCGGTCAGGTCAATGGTCCGTCCCGGCAGCGCCGCCGCGATCACGCCGGCCGCCGGCCGCTCCTCCGCGGTGCCGAGCACGGCGACCCGCGCATCGAGCGTCGCAGCGACGGCGGAAACCACTGCGGCCAGCCGCTCGGCCGGATAGTCGCGGCGCGGACTGGCCGCCCCCGGTGCCACCGCGATCACCGGCCGGCCATCGGGAGGCCCGAGAAGCCGCCGCGCCTCTTCACGATCCTCCGCCGTCAGCGTCAGTTCCAGCGGACCCAGATCCGGCCGCGCCCCCAGCGCCTCCAGCAGAGCGGCGTTCTGTTCCACCTCGTGCCGCCCCGGCGGCGGGGTCAGCGCCAGCCCATAGGCGCGGTCGAAGCCCTGGTTGCCCTCCGCCTTCCACGGCGTCACCCGCTCGGAAAAGCCGGCGACCAGACGCGCCCGGCTGTTGGCGGCGAGCGTCGTCGCGCCATGGCGGTCGAAGTCGTAGCGCGGCACCAGTGCCAGATCGAAGCCGGCGCGATAGCACTCGGCGAACAGCTTCAGCCCGCCGGGACTGATGCCACGGAAGTCGATGCCGCCGCCTTCCTTGGGCCGGGGGGCGATCACCCCATCGACCCAGCGGCAGGTCACTGCCAGATCCGCCACCGCCTCGCGCACCGCCAGCAGGATGCGCGCCTGCGGGGCGGCGGCGCGCAGGCCGCGCAGGAATGGGGTCGCCATCACGAAGTCGCCGGCCTCGTCCAGCTTGACGACCAGGATGCTGCGGACGCTGCCGAGATCGCAGAAACTCATGCCCGCCCCTCCCCTTCCACATCGAACGCGGCCGGCGGCAGCCCGGCGCACCAGCGGCGCCATGCGGTGCGATAGCCGGCCTCCACCGCGCGGGCATAGCCGGCCTCGTCCATCAGCGCCGACCGCCGCATCCGCTCGCGCAGCCCCTCGCGCTGGGCGTCGAGGAAGCCACGGTCGGTCGCCAGCCGGACACCCTGCGCCAGATAGCCGTCATCGTCGCGCGTCACCAGTTCGCCCATCCCGACGGCATTGAGCAGAGTGGCGCCCCAGCGGCCGATCTTGGTCGGCCCGCTCTGGTTCAGCACCGGCACGCCCATCCACAGCGCGTCGCAGATGGTGGTTCCGCCATTGGCGAAGACGGGGTCCAGCGCCACGTCGATGGTGACGTAATCCTGATAGGGATCCGGGGTGATGCCGCGCAGCTCCAGCCGCTCCGCCGCGATACCATGCCGGGCGAAGGCGGCCAGCAGGCACCGGTCGGCACCGCCGCCACTGCCCAGCCCCCGCCATTTCAGCACCAGCCGCGCCGTCGGCACCGCCGCCAGCAGCCGCGCCCACAGCGCGATGGTGGCGGCGTTCACCTTGGTGATGTTGTTGAAGGACCCGAAGGTGACATAGCCGTTGCGCTCCAGCGGTGGCCGGTCCGGCGGCGCGAAACCGGATTCCGCCGGGCGGTAGCACAGCACGCATCCCGGCAGCCGGATCAGCGTCTCCGCATGCAGCGCATCCGCCTCCGGCGGCGCCACGCGAGGGTCGGCGATCTGGTAATCGACCGCACTCAGTCCCGTCGTGTTGGGATAGAGCGGCAGGCTGACCTGCAGCGGCGCCGGGCGGCGCGCCACCAGCGGCATGCGGTTGCGCGACATGTGGCCGCCGGCATCGACCAGGATGTCGATGCGGTCCTGCCGGATCCGGCGGTCGAGATCCTCGTCCGACAGGGCCGCCACGTCGCGCCAGCGGTCGGCCGCCGCCTGGAAACGCTCGGTGGTGGCGTCGCGGCTGCGGTCGTTGTGATAGCAGGTGACCTCCACCGCCCGCCGGTCGTGCCCCTCGATCAGCGGCAGCAGGAAATGGTAGCCCGGCCCCGGATAGCGCTGGAAGTCCGGCGACAGATAGCCGACGCGCAAACGCCGGTCCGGATCGCGGCTCTCCACCATATGGGGCGCGGCCGGAATCGCCGGCAGATACCGCTCGAAGGCGCGGTGTTCGCGGAAGACCTCCACCGGATAGGCGCGGTCGTCGAAGCACAGGCAGAACAGCATGTTGGAGCGGATCGTCGCATCGTCCGGCGCCCGGTCGAGCGCGGCGCGGAAGGCCGCCACCGCCTCCCCATGCAGCCCCAGCGCCATCCAGGCGACCCCGAGATTTGAATAGGCGAGCGCCAGTTGCCCCCCATCCTGCTCCATTTCGCCGAGCCGCCTTGCCCGCTCCAGCGGCGGAATCGCCTCCTCCGCCGCGTTGGCATCCAGCAGCAAGGTGCCGATGTTGACCCAGGCCGCCGTGTCGTCGGGCATCAGCGCCAGTGCCCGCCGGTGCCAGGACAGCGCCGCCTCCGGCTGCGAGGCCAGCTGGAAGGCGGATCCGGCATTGGCCGCCAGTGCCGCGTCGCCGGGCGCCACGCGCACCGCGCGCAGGCTCCACCGCGTTGCCCGCTCCACCCCCAGTGTCGCCCGCGCCAGCCCAAGCCCCGACAGCGCCAGCCCGGAGGCCGGCGCCAGGGCCAGCGCATGGCGGTATGCCCGCTCCGCCGCCGCGGTCCGCCGGCCATAGAGCTGCCCGGCCAGCGCCAGCACCGGCTCGTCCGCCAGCGGCTCCAGCCTCACCAGCCGCGCCAGCCAAACCGGATCGCTTTCGGAAACTCCCAGGCTCCGCACCGCCGCCGGACGCCCCGGATCCAGCGTCAGCAGCCGGCGCGCCGCCGCCAGGGCTCCCACCCCGTCGCCGACCTGCTGCCGGATCTGCACGCATTGCTCCAGCGGCTCCATCATCTGCGGCGCCAGCCCAGCCAGCGCCCGGAAGGCCGCCTCCGCCCGATCCGGCCAGCCGGCGTCGCGCAGGGCCGCCCCCCGATTGAAGGCGGCCAGCACCCGGTGCGGCTCCAGCCTCGCCGCCCGCCCATACCAGTCCGCCGCCGGCAGGAAGCGCCCGCAATCGTACAGAGCATCGCCTAGATCCGCGGCGCTCCCGGCGTCGGCCGGTTCCAGCGCCATCGCGCGCAGCAGCGCCTGCGCCGCCGGTCCCTGCTGGCCCAGCCGGGTCCACACCGCCGCCTCCATCCGCCCCAACGTCGGGTCGAGCGGCGCCAGACGGGCCGCATTGTGGAAGGCCGTCGCAGCCTCCTCCCACCGCTCCGCCGCCTCCAGCAGCCGGCCGAGATTGGCATGGAAGATCGGCTGCTTCGGATCGGCCTTCATCGCCTGCCGGATCCGCTCGATCCCCTCCGCCAGCGCTCCGGTCTGCGCCTTGATCAGGCCCGACAGGTGCAGCGCGTCCGCCTGCCTCGGCAGCCGCTTCAGCACCTGCTCGTAGAGCGTCGCCGCCTCGGCCAGCTGCCCGTTCTGGTGATGGGTGACGGCACGGGTCAGAAGCGCCTGTGCGTCGGCGGTGCCCGTCGGGCGATGGTTCGGTTTCATCCGCTGTCGGCACTCTCCGGTGGTCCGGCGGATAATGCTGGCCGCCATGGGGCGAATGCAACATTGGCGATTGATCGTCCGGCGGCCGGACAAGCGCCAGTTCGCGCTGCCGCCCGGCTAGGGCCGCTTCGCGGGCACGGGCACGGCGGCGCTGGTCCTCGGTGCGGGCGCGCAAGTGCTGTTCCTGGCGCAGCCGGCCGGCCAGCCGCTTCAGATCGTCGGCGGCGCGGCTTTCCGCCGCCGGCGGCAGGGCGCCCAGCGCCTCGCGGAAGTCGCCCAGCGTCGGAAAGCGGCTCCAGCCGCTGCGGAACCCCGCCCACACCGCCTCGAAGGCCGCCATCCAGCGGTCGGCCGGCCAGCCCGCCATCGCCCGCACGTCGGCCTCCAGCAGGTCGGCGTCCGGCAGTTCCAGCGCGAAGCGTTCGGCCAGCTTCTCCAGCCCGATCAGCACATTCTCGATGCCGATCGCCGGGGTCAGCGCGCCGATGGCCTGCTCCACCCGGTCGGCCAGCGCGCCGATCTCCTCGGGCGACAGATCCTGCATCTCGAACCGCAGATCCGCCGCCTCAAGCCTGGCCAACGAGGCGAAGGCGCAAGGCTGCAAGGGTTTCACGGTTGCGCCCGGCGGCATCGGAGACGGAATTTGCGTGTGGGGGGACTGCACGCAAGGCAGATGAGCGGCGGTCATTGCGGGGCTCCCGGCGGAATTGTGGGGCGGAGGACTGGACGGACGGCTGAGAGGCAGGTGCAGCCAATGGCTCGGCCGGCGCCACCAGCTCGCGAGCGATCCAGCGGCGCCAGGCAGCCCCCGGATCCGGGGGGCGGTAGCCATTGCGGCGGTGCGCCTTGCGGCACCAGGACACGAACTTCGCCGTCACCCGGCCGGCATCGACCTCCGGCCGCTCCAGCGCCGCCCAGGCCAGATCGGCCGCATCCGGCTGCCAGTCCGCCGGCAATGCCTCGTCCCGCCGATCCATTTCCCCACGATCCATGCTCCCACCCGAGGGGGAGGAGGAGGATTCAGGATTCTGGGATTCCAAGGAAATGCCGGCTGGCGAACTGCTGCTGTCAGCCGGCTGACAGGACATGCCGGCGGTAAAGCCCTCCATCCCCGCCAGCTGATAGGCGAAGCCGCGCAGACCCCGCCGCGGCTTGGCGCAGACCAGCGCCGCCGCCGTTTCCCGCGCCGCCTTCTCCTGCAGGCCCTTCAGCACGGCGTTGAACCAGGCGCGGCTTTGTCCCAGCTCCTCGGCCAGCTCTCCTTGCGTGGCGGTGCAGACACCGTCGCGGTCGGCATGGGCGTAGAGCGCGGACAACACCGCGATGTCGGCGGCCTGGATGCCGGGCACGGCGATCCAGCGCCTGTACATGTCGATGTATGGCTTCATTGCGTTACCCGTCTGTCGGTCGATCCGTGGACGGGCGGAGGCAAGGGAATGGCGTCAACGGACTCGCTCTTGAATCCGCTTGGCTTTGCGGGCCTGCCCTGCCATCATGGAGTCGCCAAACCGCCAGATGTGGGGTGCCCGGGTTTCCCTCGGTCTCCTCCGTCCGACACGAAGGGCCCGGAGCAATCCGGGCCTTTTGTGTTTGCGGAGGTCGGTTCTCCGTTACCGCATGCTGCTCGTTCCTTCAGAAAACACGGCTGCAAGCACCCGTGGCGCCGGCCAGCATCTGGCAAGGGCGCATGTCGATGGCGTAAGGGCGGTTTTCGCCCGTTTTTTGAAATGTGTACGTGCCGTCGCGCATCTGTCCACGGTCTTGGAAAAATCGCCAACCGGCGGCATTTCGCGGACGCCTCGCGGGATTCTCACGGCGGAATCAACCACTTGGGCTGGAGTCGCCACGGCCAGCCGCCTGCAAGTGTCGCCGTTGTGCCGAAAGATTCGGGTCCAAACGTCGCCGTTGTGCCGAAAGATTCTTGGACATCGGCAGCGTGCGACGGCCGGATCGTGGTGTCGAACGTCGCCGTTCTGCCGAATGATGGAGCGGATCTCTCCCCTCCCCCACCCTCGCCGGGATGGAATCGGCGGGGAATCGGGCGGGAATCGGCCCTTCGGTGGATCGTCCGAACGTCGCCGTTCTGCCAGTCGAAGGCCATCCACGGGGGCATTCGACCGCCATCGGGGGGTGGAGGCACCACAATAACCCAATGAAATCAGCGGATTGCCCATCGTTCCCCCCGCCCTGCCCCCCTCCGGCACGGCAGAACGCAGACGTTGGCGCCGCCATCGCCCGGCGACAGCCGGTCCGCCGCCGCGTCACCGGCCGGCATCCGCCCCCGGCCGGCAAAACTGGCAGAACGGCGACATTCGGCACCCCAATCCGCCCCGGTCACGGGAATCTTTCGGCAGAACGGCGACGTTTGGTCCGGCAGTGTGGAACAGGGCGGCAGGCTTGTGGATTATGGCTAGGACCCCTTCAAGCCGCACGGGACCCGCGGAGAGATCGCATGACCCAGACCACCAACGCCGAGCTGCTCGACCGGCCGCTGCAATTGGCTCTGCGGCTCGATTCCCCGCTGACCGGCGATGTCCAGAACGACCGCCACATGATGGTCTACAGCCTGTTCGGCCTGTCGAAGGACAAGGCGGAATCGCTGCCGACCTATGATGACGGCAAGGTGCGGATCGAGGTGCGGGCGCCGAAGAATGTCGGCGTTGCGACGATCTGGGACAAGGCGGTGCTGCTCTACGCCATCTCGCTGCTGCGCGAGAAGATGGAATCCGGCAAGGGCCCGTCCAAGCTGGGCGAGCTGCACTTCACCACCAGCGATCTCCAGCGCATCGTCGGCAAGACCGCCGGCGGCAGCGCATACGACAAGATCGAAGGGGCGCTGGAGCGGCTGCAGGGCACGCAGATCAAGACCAACCTTGAAACCGGCGGCGAGGGCGAGAGCGGCGCCTTCTCGTGGATTTCCGACTACAAGCTGCTCTACCAGCGCAAGAAGGACGGCGAGCGGGCGGTGCGCGGGCTGAAGCTGACGCTGTCGGGCTGGGTCACCCGTGCGGCGCTGGGCCACAATCTGCTGAGCTACGACGACCAGTATTTCGCGCTGAAGCCGGTGGAAAAGCGCCTCTACGAGATCGCCCGCGCCCACCTCGCCCGCGGCCATGCCTTCTGGATGGCGCTGGAGCCGTTGCGCAAGCGCGTCGGCTCCGACAACGACCTGCGCAAGTTCAAGAACGCGCTCGGCCCCGTCCTGGCCGCCGACCGCATCCCCGGCTATGGCGTCCGCATCGTCGAGACGGCGGAATACAAGGAGACCATGAAGGCGCGCGGCGCCGTTCAGGGCCGCGTGCTGAACGCCGAGTTGCCGGTCCTGTTCTGGAAGAAGGACCAGGGCCAGCCGGAAAACTGGATCGACGTTCCCAAGGTGGAATACGACGAAACGGTCTGATCCCCCTGCCCCTCCGGTCACGCCCATTCGGTAGACACCCGTTGCCGGAGTCGCGACGACTTGCTAGGGTCGCTGCCAACCGGTGCCGGGGCAGGAGGACGGGGCGTGACAGGGGAACAGTTGAAGGCGTTGCGGGAACGGCGCGGCCTGACCCAGACGCAGATGGCGGCTTACGTCAACGAGTTGACCGGTCGCAAGTACGACAAGCAAAGGTTGAGCAAGTGGGAAACCGGTAAGGAGGCCCTGCCCCGCGACCTGCTGGGCCGGCTTCTGCTGCTGGATCTGGAACGGCCGGAAAGCGCCCTGCCCCGCCGCGGCACCACCGTCGCCGTCGGCCTGCAGAAGGGCGGCACTGCCAAGACCGCGACCTCGATCAACCTCGCCTTCATCCTGGCCCGCGCCGGCAACCGCGTTCTGCTGGTCGATGCCGATCCGCAGGGCAACGCCACCGTCCATGTCGGGGTGCCGCAGACCGACGTTGTGGCGCTGACGGAGGCGGGGAAGGTTCTCTACCACGCGCTGATGGGCAAGACGCCGCTCGACGCGGTGATCCGTCCGACCAGCGTCGAAGGGCTGGACGTCGTCCCCTCCAGCATCGCGCTGGCCAGTGCCGACACCGAACTTCCCGGCAACCTGACCAACGCCCAGACCGCGCTGGCGGAGATGCTGGACGGCGTGCGCGAGCGCTATGACGTGATCGTCATCGACTGCGCCCCCAACCTCGGCGCCGTGACCATCAACGCGCTGACCGCCGCCGATTACGTCCTGGTGCCCTGCCAGGCGGAGCCGCACGCCATCCTCGGCGTCAGCGCCTTCCTCGACACCGTTGCCAAGATCCAGCGGCGCCTCAACCCGCGGCTGGAGGTGCTGGGCATCCTGCCGACCATGGTCAACCCGCGCCAGACCCAGGACCGTTCGTCGCTCGACGACATCCAGCGCCTGTGGGGCGACAGCCGCCGTGTGTTCCCGCCGGTGCCGCGCGCCACCATCTACGCCCAGGCGGCCGGCGCCAACGTCATCACGCTGGATGCCGACATCGGTGCGCCGGGTGTGGAGAGCTATGCCGCCATCGCCTCGGCTCTGCTGACCGCCATGGGCCGCCTGCAGGAGACTGTCGATGCCGCCTAAGAAGCTGACCCGGCAGACCGCCGCCACCGTGCTCCAGGCCAAGGAGGCCGGCTTCGCCGCCGAGACCGACCGTATGTTCGGGCTGAGCGGCGTGCTGCCCCGGCTGGTCGAGGTCGATCTGGACGCCGTCGAGACCAACCCCGGCCAGCCGCGCACGGTGTTCGACGACGACTCCCTGCGCTCGCTGGCCGACTCCATCGCCCGCCATGGGTTGCAGCAACCCGTGCTGGTCCAGGAGGGGACGGAGAAGGGCCGCTATCGGCTGGTGGCCGGCGAACGGCGGCTGCGCGCCCACCGGCTGCTCGGCCGCGGCACCATCGCCGCCATCATCACCAAGGGCCGGCCCGAAGAGATCGCGCTGATCGAGAATGTCCAGCGCGTGGACCTCGACGCCATCGACCTCGCCCGCGGCCTGTCGCAGCTGATCGAGGCGCACGGCTACACCCAGGCGGAGGTGGCGGCGGCCGTCGGCTGTTCGGAGGCCGAGGTGTCCAAGCGCCTGAAGGTGCTGCGCCTGCCCGACGACATCCTGGCCGACTACCGCGCCAATCCCGACGCGGTGTCGCGCTCCGCCCTGGTCGAGCTGGCCTTTGTCGAGGACGAGGCGGAACTGCGCCGGCTGTGGCAGACGGCGCGGACCGGCGGGCTGACCGTTGGTGCGGTGCGGGCGGCCCGCCCGGCGGCGTCCAGCACGGCGGAGCCGCTGCGGGTGCTGGGCAAGGCGATCAACCGGATGGACAAGGATCTCGCCGCCATCGACACCGTCGCCCAAGCCTTGCAACGCGAACACCGCGAGCGGCTGCAGGTTCTGCGCGACCGCATCGACGCCCTGCTGAACGGCTGAGGGTTCGTGAGTCCTGCCAAGATTTGATTGCTCTCGAAGCCAAGCACCTTCCTCATCGACCGTCATCCCCGCGAAGGCGGGGATCCAGGAAACTCCGCAGATCAGCGGCGGATGTGGCTGGATTCCCGCCTTCGCGGGAATGACGGCCGAGAGAAGCCCCAAAAGACCTATTGCCTGAACTGAATGCCTGACCGCGCCAGCCTGGACTTTCGAATGCGAAAGCCCTCTCCGGTTGCGTTTTCGACAGAGTACACCTCTTGGTTGCTTTCGATTGCGAAAGCCTCTGGCGGTCGGCCAGGGTGACCGCCTGCCCTGCCCCATGGTAATGATCAGTGACGAGACCATCGACGTTACGGATCAGCGATGCCGGCGGTGCAGAGACGACAGTTCATTGGATTGCTCGGCGCAGCCGGTCTGGCCGGCGCCCTGCCGCGTCCGGTGATGGCCGCCGCCCCTGCCCTGCGGATCGGGCTGAAGGCCCTGCCCGGCGCCATCAACCCGCTGACCGTCAATGATCTGGTCGCGCGTCAGGTCCTCGGCTCGATGTATGAGAGCCTGACCACCGTCGATCCCCAAGGCCGCATCCTCCCCGGCCTCGCCACCGCCTGGGAGGGGTCGGAGGATGCCCGCCGCTGGCGCTTGACCATCCGCGACAACGTCACCTTCCACACCGGCCGCCCCCTGACCGCCGCCGACGTCAAGCGCAGCTTCGAGGCGGCCTTGGCCGGCGACGGCGCCAACTTCGCGGTGCTCGCCCTGTCCAAGGTGCGGGGCTTTCGCGAGTTGCGGGCGAAGACAGCATCCGGACTGTCGGGCATCACCGTGGTCGACGACCGGACGCTGGAGGTGGTCTGCGACGAACCCTGCGCCGTCTTTCCCTTCGCCCGGCTGAACATCGTCGATGTGGAGGCGGCGGAGAAGGCCGGCCCGGACTGGTTCCGCACCATGTCGGCCGGAACCGGACCCTACCGGCTGGTGCGGTCGAACGATGGCATCCGCATGGATGTGGAGGCCAATCCCGGCTGGCGCGGCGGTGCGGTGCCGTTCGAGCGGGTGTCCTTCCTCGCCACCGGCATCGGCAACGACGGCATCACGCTGTTCAACGACAGCCAGATCGACTTCACCTTCGTCGACACCGACGCGCTGCGCGGGGTGATGGACGATCCCGGCTTCAAACGCTGGCTGTCGAACGTGCCGCGCATGCAGACGCGTGTGGTCGCGCTCGATCCCCGCCGGGTGAAGGCCTTCGCCGATCTGCGGGTGCGCCGGGCGATGTCGCTGCTGATCGACCGCACCGCGATGGCGGAGCGCTTCTTCCGCGGAGTGGCGACCGTCCATAACGGCATCGTTCCGCCGGCGCTGCTGTCGAACGAAAGGCTGGAGCCGCTGTCCTACCATCCGATGCTGGCGAAGCAACTGCTGGAGGAGGCGGGATATCCGGAGGGCCGCGGCATCGACCCGTTCCAGGTCGCGGTCATTCCGGAATACCGGCGGGAGTTCGTCTATTACGTCTCGCAATGGAACAACGCCGGCATTCCGGCGAAGCTGGTGATCTCTCCCCGTCAGGAGTTCATCTCGCGATCCCGGCGGCGCGACTATGATTCCTTCCTGTTCGGCTGGACCGCCACCTACCCCGACCCGATGAACTTCCTGGACGAGCTGTTCAGCAGCCGCAGCCGCTTCAACCCCGTCGGCTGGTCGAATCCGAAGTTCGATGCTCTGATCGAACAGGCGATGGCCATCCCCGATCCCGGCCGCCGTGCCGAGGTCTACAAGGATGCCGAATGTCTGGTGATGAACGAGCTGCCGGTGATCCCGCTGGTGGTGCCGGACTATGTCGCGCTACGCGGCAATGTATTGAGCGAGAATTTCATCACCCCGTTCGGCGGCCTGAACTTCGGCTGAGCCGGCGCGGGGCAGGGCAGGGGGACCGCATGAAAAAAGCCCCTGTCCGTTGCCGGACAGGGGCTTTTTGCAGAACCTGGTGCCGCGTCAGACGGCGCCCTGCGACCGCGCTTCGCGCAGACAGTCGGCCGGCTTGGCCTCACGGAGACAATCGGCCTTTGCAGCTTCGCGGAGACAGTCCGCAGTCTTCGCCTCACGCAGGCAATCAGCCTTCGCAGCTTCGCGGAGACAGTCGGCCTTTGCGGCCTCACGCAGGCAGTCAGCCGGCTTGGCTTCACGCAGGCAGTCGGCTTGCGCAGCTTCCCGGAGACAATCCGCAGCCTTCGCCTCGCGCAGGCAGTCAGCCTTCGCCGCCTCGCGCAGGCAATCCGCCTTTGCGGCTTCCCGCAGGCAATCCGCGCCGGTGAACAGGCGGGCACTGTCGGTGCGGGCGGCGGCCATCCGCTCGGCCGGAACGGCGACGCCGTTGTGATGCAGGTATTCGCCATAGACCGCCTCGCAGAAGCGGAAATAGGCGCGGGTGTCGGCGACGATGAACTCGTGCCACAGATCGTCGCAGGCGGCCGATTGCGGGACGATGTCGCGGTCCGGATGCTCGGCGCAGGCCAGCAGGAAGTCCTTCAGCTGGGCCAATGCGATCCCGGACGTGCTGCGGGTCATGCCTGCGGCGACGGCGCGTTCGACCACATAGCCGAAGTCGAAGCCGGCGATGATGTCACGGGCACGGGTGATGTCGGTCGTGGTGGCGCCGCGCATGGAATCCTCCGAGGTTGCTTCTTTTTCCGCCCTTGGACAGGGTTGCAGGACCGTCCTCGGGCACAGCCCGATTGTTGTGCCACAGCACAGCGGGATATGTGAGATAATTTTGGTACTAAACATCCGGCTCCCGGCCGATGACGTCATTCGCTCAGGGTCTTATGCGGAGTGGCGGTGCCGAGCGAAACCGCCGCCGCCGGTCGCCCGGCCGTCATCTGCTCCACCAGTGCCGACAGCCGGTCCGGCATGATCGGTTTGGCGGCCACGGTGACGCCCATTTCCGCCGCGCGCGCCGCCACCGCGCCGTCCAGCCGTCCGGAGATCAGCACCGCCGGAATGCGCAGCCCCAGCCGCCGCCACACCGTCTCGATGAAGTCCAGGCCGTTCTCGGTGGCCGACAGGTGGTAATCGGCGATCACCGCGTCGGGCCGGACGGTGCCGTCCTCCACCGCGCGCAGTCCCTGGGCGACCGTGGAGGCGCCGACGACGCGGTGGCCCGCCGTGG
>NZ_LGQY01000130.1:0-44452 GCF_003116065.1 Azospirillum sp. TSO5
GGCAGCCGGTAGAGCAGCGACAGGATCATGGTGTTGATCGCCACCGACTTGCCCGAGCCGGTGGTGCCGGCGACCAGCAGGTGCGGCATGCGGGCGAGGTCGGCCACCACCGGCTCGCCGCTGATGTCCTTGCCCAGCGCGATGGCGAGCTGCGCCGTGGTGTTGCGGAAGGCGTCGTGGTCGAAGCTTTCGCGCAAATAGACCATCTCGCGAACCGGGTTCGGCAGCTCGACGCCGATGACGCTGCGGCCGGGGACGATGGCGATGCGGGCGGTCACCACGCTCATCGAGCGGGCGATGTCGTCGGTCAGGTTGATGACGGTCGCCGACTTGGTGCCGGGGGCCGGCTCGAACTCGTACAGCGTCACCACCGGGCCGGGGCGGACGTCCATGATCTCGCCGCGGACGCGGAAGTTCTTCAGGACGGTTTCCAGCATCCGCGCGTTGCGGGCCAGCACCGATTCGTCATGCTGCTGGACCGGGCGCGGCGGCGGGTTCTGCAGCAGCGAGACGGCGGGCAGCGAGTAGACGGCGGGATACTCCACCGGCTCCGCCGGAGCGGCGGGCGCGCAGGGGGCCACCGCCGCCGGCATGGAGGCTGGAACGGGGGCCGGAACGGGGGCTGCCGCAGCCGGGGCGGCCTCGCACGGGGCGGTGGCGGGCGCTTCGGCCTCCGCCGGGTCGCGCGCCTCATAGGCCCATTCGACGCCGGACAGGAAGGCGAAGCCGGCGACTACCGCCAGCGCCTCGTCCGACAGGTTGGTGGAATAGACGGTGCCGGCGCGCGGCGTGCCGGGCAGAACCTCCACATCCCACATCACGCGGCCGTCGGGGCGCGGGTTGGGGACGAGGTTGAAGGGGCGGCCGTTCAGCGCGCACCACAGATTGAACTCGTCGGCGGTCACCACGCCCGCCTGGGTGGGCGGGGCGGCGAGATGCGGCATACGCGGGGTCATGCCGAGGCTCCCGGCTTCTGAACGGTGAGGGGGACTGGACCGGAGGAGGAGCCGCCCGGCAGGGGTGGGCGCGCCGCCAGCTCGCGCGGCGTCATCTCGTAGGCGGCGACCAGCAGCTTGTCGATGCTGACCCCGTCGCTGGACATCGGCAGCACCAGCCGTTCGAAGCTGCGGGTGCGCCCGCCGAAGACGGCGGTGTGGACACGGGCGACGGGCAGCCGTTCGCGGCGCACCGTCTCGTATTCCGGCTGAAGCAATGCCCGCTGTTCGGGCGGCAGATCGTCCAGCGTGGCGCCCAGGCGCGACTGGCCGAAGGCGGCGGCCAGCGCCTTGCCGTAATAGGAATAGACGAAGGTGCCGGATTCCTCCCCGATCACCTCGAACACGGCGATGTTGTCCTTCCACGGCCGCAAATCGGCCGGGGCGATGCTGCTGGGGACCGGCGGACGGCCGGCGACGGATTTGGTGAGCCAGAATTCGAGCAGGCCGCTGAGATACGGCGTCGCCAGCTCGGTTCTTTCCTTGGTCATGACAATCGCAGCTGGACGGGCGGCGCCCCCGCGGGGTAACGCCGCCGGAGCTTTCAAGAGCCGCCCGAACCATACCCGCAAGGGCCGGTGTGGCGCAACCGCAAGGGCTAAGCCCGGCAGGGGCGCCGCACCCCTGTGTTTACCCGCGCTTCATCAGGCCGCGCCAATAACGCCGCGCCAATCAGGCCGCACAAGTGACGCCGGTGCCGCCCAGCCCGCAATAGCCGTTGGGATTCTTGGCGAGATACTGCTGGTGGTAGCCTTCGGCGAAGTAGAAGGGCGGGGCCTCGCGGATCTCGGTGGTGATCGGACCGTAGCCGGCCTGGGCCAGCCGCTCCTGATAGGCGGCCAGCGTCGACTCCGCCGCCGCTTGCTGGGCGGGGCTGTGGGTGTAGACGGCGGAGCGGTACTGGGTGCCGACATCATTGCCCTGGCGCATGCCCTGGGTCGGATCGTGCGATTCCCAGAAGACGCGCAGCAGATCCTCGACCTTCACCATCGCCGGGTCGTAGACGACGCGCACCGCCTCGGTATGGCCGGTGCGGCCGGAGCAGACCTCTTCATAAGTCGGGTTCGGGGTGTGGCCGCCCTGATAGCCGACGGCGGTCACCCAGACGCCGGGAAGCTGCCAGAACTTGCGCTCCGCCCCCCAGAAGCAGCCGAGCCCAAGGTCGATGACCTCCAGCCCCGGCGGATAGGGGCCGGTCAGGCGATGGCCGTTGACGTGATGCTGTCCGGGAACCGGAACGGGTTGGCTGCGGCCGGGCAGCGCCTCCTCCGGCGTCGGCAGCGTCGCCGGCTTGCGCAGAAAATGCCCCAGCATGGTCGAGTCTCCCATCAATGACGATCCTGTGGATCGATGACGATCCGTTGGAGGGACCACTTATGTCGGGTGGCGGGCCGACTGCGGCAAGGTGGCGCAGGGGGCGGAAGGCGGGAAGGGAGGTGTCGTGAACCTTCAGGCGTTTCCATGCGTTTGACCAGAGGACCCGCGAGGATCTTGAACAAGGAGAGCCATCATGGCCAGCAGCACAGACGACCGTCTCATCCAATCGCTGATCGACCGTGGCCGCCGCAACGGCAACCGCCTGAGCGCCGAAGCGCTGGGCGAGATCCTGCCTGTCGATACCATGACCCCGGAGGAAACCGCCGCGGTGATCGAGCGGGTGGAGGCTGCCGGAGTCGAGGTCGAACTGGACGATTCCCGCCTGATGCGCGGCCGCCCCAATCCGGCATTGGCGCGCCAGCGCGGCGACTATCACCGCGGCGACGGCGTGGTGGACATTGCGAGCCCGGCGGCCCCGGCGGTGTCGGCTCCGGGTGCGGTTCCGTCGCGCCATGGCTGGGCCGACGACATCGCGGACGGCCATGCCGGCGGCCATCACGGCAATGCGCCGACCTGGAAGCGTGACGGCGTGGAACTGCTGCCGCTGGCTTCCATGGCCGTGGTTGCGGTGGTGCTGATCGCGGCGCTCGGCTAAGCCGGCTTACCCGGCGGCCAGCGCGTGGATGAGGATGGCGGCGGTGGCGGCGACGTTCAGCGACTGGACGCGCCCGCTGCCGGGGATGGTCAGCACCGCCTCGCAGGCTGCCAGGGTGGCCGGCGGGATGCCGTCCTCCTCGTTGCCCAGCACGACGGCCGGCGGCTTCACACTCTGTTTGCCGCGCCAGCCGGTCAGCGCGCCGGCATCGACCGTCGGCCGGGTCTGGTCCAGCGCCGTTCCGAACACCCGGTGGCTGGCGCGCAGCCGTTTCAGCACGGCCGGCAGGGCGGGGGCGCGCTCCAGCGTCACCCACTCGAACCCGCCCTCCGCCACGCGATAGGCGGCTTCCGACGGCAAGGCCTGGCCGGGATGGTCGGAGACCAGGACGCGGGGCAGGCCGAAGAAGGCGGCGGTGCGCAGGATGGCGCCCAGATTGTGCGGGTTGCCGACGCCGTCGAGGATCAGCAGCGGCTCCGCCGCCCGGCGCGCGGCCTCCGTATCGAACAGCGGCAGCGTCCGCGGCGCCATCAGCGCCACCACCCCGCCATGCAGCACGGTGCCGGCGACCTTCGCCAGTTCGTCCGCCTCCACCATGCGGTAGGGCTTGCGGGCCGCCGCCATCGCCTTGCAGTAGGCGCCCACCGCCGGTTTCAGCCGCTCGTCGAAGAACAGGCGCTCCACCCGCTCCGGCTCATGGGCAAAGAGGGCGGAGACGGCGGCCAGCCCGGCGACGCGGAACAGCTTGCGCTGGTCGACGCTGTCGGGTGCCGGGACGGAGGGGGAGGGATGGGCGGCGGTCCGGGAACGGGCGCGGCTGGGTTGGGGCGGGCGCCCGCGCGGAGGCATGGAGGTCCTGTCTGTCTGGAAGAAGTGGCGGCTTACAGCAGCTTCACCACCAGGAAGCCGCCGACCAGCGCCACCGCGAACACGCTGGTGACCAGGGTCAGCCGCTTTTCGATGAAGGCGCGGATCGGCGGACCGAAGAAATACAGCAGCGCCGCCACCAGATAGAAGCGGATCGACCGCGAGATGATCGAGGCGCCGATGAACACCCACAGCGGCAGATGCGCGACGCCGGCGGTGATGGTCAGCAGCTTGTAGGGGATGGGCGTCATGCCCTTGATGATGAGGATCTCGGCCCCGTACTCGACGAAGGTGTGGCGCAGCTGCTCGAACTTGTCGGTCAGGTGATAGAAATCGATCACCCAGCGGCCGATCGTCTCGTACAGGAAATAGCCGATCATGTAGCCGGCGATGCCGCCGACGACGGATGCCAGCGTGCAGATCGTCGCCAGCTTCCACGCCGCCTTGCGGTTGGCCATGACCATCGGCACCAGCAGCAGGTCCGGCGGCAGCGGGAAGAAGGAGCTTTCGGCAAAAGATACCCCGGCCAGCCAGGCGGTCGAATCCTTCGACGCGGCCTTGGCCATGGTCCAGTCGTAAAGACGCTTCATCATGAATGGTCCGCCCTTCGTCGCTGCCGTTGCGGTGCACAAGGCATCTTTTAGGCGCGACGGTCCCGGTGCGCCAGTGCCCAATTCGACCGCCCCCCGGACAGGGAGAAGCCCTCCGGAGGCGTTAGCCCATTCCGGCCGGACCTGTGCCGGGCTTTTCTTCGGGAGCTTCCTCCTTCAGCACCTCGTCCAGCCAGCGCAGGTGCGGCTCGGCGGCCTTGCGCGCCTCTTCCTGGGTCTGGCGGTAGCGGGCGACCATCTCCTGGCCCAGCGGGGTCAGGCCGGCGCCGCCGCCTTCCCGCCCGCCGACGCTGGTGCGGATCACCGGCTCGCGGAAGGCGGTGTTCATCGTCTCCACCAGGAACCAGGCGCGGCGAAAGGTCATGTCCAGCGAGCGCGCGGCGGCGGAGATCGAGCCGGTGCGGTCGATGGCCTCCAGCAGGGCGATCTTGCCGGGGCCGATGGCGCCCGACGGGTGCAGGAAGCGGACACGAAGGTCGGCGGGCATGGTGTTCCGTTGCGAATCCGAAAGGGATGGGAACAACCATGTGGGGTCCGCCCCACCGGTTCAAGCGGCAAGTGGGGCGAACCTTGTCCTGCGCACCTTACCCCGCGATCCTCACTCCGCCCCGGCGGCCTCGGCGAGGCCCAGGAAGGCGGGCAGGTCGTGGGTGATGACATAGGTGGGGATCGGGGCCAGGAAGTCGCGCATGCGGCCCTTTTCCGTGAAGCGCTTGCGGAAGCGGGAGTGGGTGAACAGCGTGCCCAGCTTCGGCACGATGCCGCCGGCGATATAGACGCCGCCGCGCGCGCCCAGCGTCAAAGCGAGGTTGCCGGCGACGGTGCCCAGCATGGCGCAGAACATCTCCACCGCCTCCACGCAATGGGGTTCGCTGCCGGTCAGGGCGTTGTCGGCCACCTGGGCGGGGGTGAGGGCGGCCGGTTCCCGCCCATCCAGGATCGACAGCGCGCCATAGAGGTTGACGAGGCCCGGCCCGGACAGCACCCGCTCGGCCGAGACATGGTCGAAGCTCTTGCGCAGCTGGCCCAGCACGGCGCTCTCGCGGTCGCTGATCGGCGCCATGCTGACATGGCCCCCTTCACCCGACAGCGCGGTCCAGCGGCCGTTGGCGCCCGGCACCAGACCGGACACGCCCAGCCCGCTGCCCGGCCCCAGCACCCCGACGACGGCCCCCGGCTGCGGCGCACCGTCGCCGATCGGGCGCCGGTCCTCGTCAGCCAGACGCGGCACCGACAGGGCGACGGCGGTGAAGTCGTTGATCACGACCAGCCCGTCCAGCCCCAGGGCATCGCGCACCCGGTTGACGGAGAACTCCCAGACCAGATTGGTCATGGCGATGTGGTCGCCGGTGACCGGCCCAGCCACCGCGAAGGCGCCGCGCCGCGGCCGGCCGGGAGTGCCGACCGCCGCCAGCCCGACCGCCGACAGATAGGCGTTCGCCGCATCCTCGATCGAGGCGTAATCGGCGCAGCGCAGCACGCGGGTGTCGCGGACGATCCGGCCGTCGATCAGACCGAAGCGGGCATTGGTGCCGCCGATGTCGGCGACAAGGATGGGAGCCGGGGTGGAGGAGAGATCGGCGGCCATGGATCCGGGTCTGCGTTGTTGGTGGGCCGAGCGGATGCTCGTTTGATGGACCGAGCGGATGCTCAGGTGACCGGAAAGTCATACGGTGCCCGGGTCAGCGCGTCCACATAGCTTTCACGCCACCAGCTGATGTCGTGCCGGCGCAGGGTCTGCATCAGGGCGGCATGGCGTTCCTTGCGCTCGCCCAGCGGCATGGTCAGCGCCCGCTGCAGCGCGTCGCCGACGCCCTCGATGTCGAAGGGGTTGACGATCAGCGCCTCGCCCATCTCATGGGCGGCGCCGGCGAACTGCGACAGTACCAGCACGCCCGGATTGTCCGCATCCTGGCAGGCGACATACTCCTTCGCGACGAGGTTCATGCCGTCGCGCAGCGGCGTCACCAGCCCGACATTGGCCAGCCGGTAGAAGCCCGCCAGTACGCGCTGTCCGAAGCTGCGGTTCAGGTAGCGGATCGGTTGCCAGTCGAACTCGGCGAATCGGCCGTTGATGCGGCCGGCCATCTCCGACAGCTCTCGGCGGATGGCGATGTATTCCGGCACATCCTCGCGCGAGGGCGGGGCGACCTGCAGGAAGGAGACGCGGTTGCAATGCTCCGGATAGCTTTCCAGCAGTTGTTCGAAGGCGGCGAAGCGCTGCGGCAGGCCCTTCGAATAGTCGAGCCGGTCGACGCCGATGATCAGGCGGCGGCCGACCAGACTTTCGCGCAGACGTTCGGCCTGCCGCGAGCGGCCGGCGGTGCGGGCCAGGCTTTCCAGCGCTTCGGTATCGATGCTGATGGGAAAGACCTTCGCCAGCAGGGTGCGCCCGAAGGCGCGGATCATCGCCGTCCCGTAGGCGCCGCGCTGTTCCACCGTGCCGTCGGTCTCGGTGCGGATATAGTCGCAGAAGCCGCGCAGGTCGGTGGCGGTGTGGAAGCCCACCAGATCATAGGCGCACAGTTCGCGGATCAGGTCGCGGTGGTTGGGCAGGGCGGTCAGCAGTTCCGGCGGCGGGAAGGGCGTGTGCAGGAAGAAGCCCATGCGCTGCGAACAGCCGCGGCGGCGCAGCTCGTCGCCGAAGGGGATCAGGTGATAGTCGTGGACCCAGATCATGTCGTCCGGGCGCAGCAGCGGCTCCAGCTTGTCGGCGAAATAGGCGTTGACCCGCTCGTATCCTTCGCGCGTGCGCCGGTTTACCGAGATCAGGCCCAGCCGGTAATGGAACAGCGGCCATAAGGTCTGGTTGGCGAAGCCGTTGTAATATTCCTCGTGGTCGCGGCGGCCCAGATCCAGCGTGGCATAGGTCAGCTTGCCGGCCTCCGTCCGGGTCGGTTCCGCCTGGGACTCGCCATCGACGACCTTTCCGCTCCACCCGAACCAGATGCCGCCGGTCTTCTTCAAGGCCGCCAGGATGGCGACGGCGAGGCCGCCGGCCGCCTGTTTGCCCTCTTCCATCAGGGCCACCCGGTTGGATACGACGACGAGCCTGCTCACGATGTTCTTCTCCTTATTGGCCGCCGGCAGGGCGTTCCGCAGTCCGCGAAGTCCGGCTGTCCTGGTGGACACCCTATGCGGGACCACTACGAAACGACGATGGGCGGGCTTGGTTCCGAGCGCCGGCCGTCAAGCTCAAGACGCTGGTCCGAAGGTCCGGCGCTCCCTGTCCTTTGGGTCAGATCACTCCACGAAGGGTTATGGTGCGGCGCAGCATGACTTGCTGAGGCGCTATCCGGTTCGCGATACCTCCAACTCCGGTTAACGCAATGTAATGAATAAGAAATTCTTTTTTGGCTTGAAGCCGGGCGGCGCCGCGTTCATATTGTGCAGTGCGGCAACGGTCGCGCCTCGGCGTGGACGTTGGCGTAACGCACTTCTTGGGCGTTTCCTCCCTAGACTGAGGCCGCGGGTCCGCCCGCGGCCCTTTTTTTGTGCCAAAGGCTCCCGGAGCCGACGCGACAGCGCGCCGCCCCGGAAGAGGTCGCAGCGGTGCCAAGCCGAAGCTTGGCCCTGACGTGATAGGGCGAAACTGTGGCAGAGACGGGGCAATGGTCCCTTACGGGCGTCTCATCCGCGGATCAGCGCGGACCCAGACCGTGGGGCGGCAGCAGGCCCAGCGTGTCGACCAATTCCGTCATGTGGCGGGCGAGAACGTCCAGGTAGGGCAGGCGTTTCAGCGCCGCCTCGTCCATGTAGAGGTCGCGGGCGATTTCGATCTGAAGCGTGTGGATGCCCTGGCGCGGCCGGCCGTAATGGCGGGTGGTGTAGCCGCCGGCATAGGGATTGTTGCGGCTGACGGCATAGCCCAGCCCGCACAGATACTCCTCGGCCGCGTCGATCACCGCCGGGGCGCAGGCGTTGCCGAAGCAGTCGCCCAGCACGATGTCGGGATGGCCGGCGCCGCGCCCGCCGCCCCGACCGCCGCCCCGCCGTCCATCGGTGGTGGCGCTGGCGGACGGCATGGAATGGCAGTCGATCAGCAGCACGTGGCCGAAGGCGTCGTGGGTTGCGTCCACCAGCTGGCGCAGGGCGTTGTGATAGGGGGTGTAGCAGCGGCTGACCCGGTCCAGCGCCTCGGTGAAGCGCAGCTTGCCCTTGTAGATGTCCTCGCCGTTGGCGACCACCCGGGCGATGGTGCCCAGCCCCGCCGCCACCCGGGGCGAACGGGTGTTGACATAGGCCGGCAGCGGATCGGCGAACATCTCCGGGTCCAGCTCGTAGGCTTCGCGGTTGACGTCCAGATAGGCGCGCGGGAACAGAGCGCGGATCAGCGGCACGCCCAAGCCGGGGGCGAAGGCGAAGATCTCGTCGACGAAGCAGTCCTCCGACTTGCGCAACGCGCGGGCATCCAGGCGGGATGAGGCGAGAAACGCGGCGGAATAAGCGTTCCCGCTGTGCGGCGACGCCAGCACGAGCGGCAGCCTCTGGCTCTGCGGGGCCAGGATTTCGAAGGCCGGGGCGTTGGGCGGCTGAGCGTCGGCGTCCGGATCGGGGCCGGCGTCGCGCTGCGCGTCGAAGGAGGCGTCCATGGTCGAATGATGTAATGGACACCAGCCGCCGTGTCACGGGACCTCTGTCACGGGATTGGCCGCCGCTCTATCGCCGGCGGATAAAAAAAGCGGGTGGGGCCATGAAAGGGCTTGCGTGTGGGCAAGGAGGTCGGTATACACCCGCCCACGCCGGACGGAACGACGCCAAACGCTCCGCCACCGGCCGCTACAGTGGGCGGTTAGCTCAGCGGGAGAGCACTACGTTGACATCGTAGGGGTCACTGGTTCAATCCCAGTACCGCCCACCATTCTGAAGGCCGCGAACCGGAACGGGTTCGCGGCCTTCGCCGTTTTCGGGCTTCCGCGGCTTTTCGATTGTTGCATAGCTGAACTCTGCACATTCGGATCGCGGACTCTCGCCAGATCCTTCCCTGCACCGTACCATCCGGTCGGCAAACAAAGCATTGGGAGGATCTTCATGCCCGTCCATACCCTGCGCCGCAGCGGCCGGAGCCTTGCCGCCGTGGTCGGCGCGGTTCTGGTCTGTGCCGTCGCCGCCCTGTCGTCCACCGGAGCCGCAGCGCAGACCGCTCCCTCCGCCCAAGCGGCCGCCCACGCGACCGCCCAGGAGTCGCGGTTGGATGCGGTGATCTCGGCGGGCACGCTGCGCGTCGGCACCACCGGCGACTACAAGCCCTTCACCTACCTGAACCCGCAGACCCAGAAGTTCGAGGGCATGGACATCGACCTCGCCGAAGCCATGGGCAAAGCGCTGGGCGTCAAGGTTGAGTTCGTGAAGACGACGTGGGGCAACCTGCTGCCCGACCTGCTGGCCGACAAGTATGACATTGCCGTCGGCGGTGTTTCCGTGACGCTGGAGCGGCAGAAGAAGGCGCTGTTCTCCGATGCGCTGATGCGCGACGGCAAGACGCCGATCACCCGCTGCGAGAACAAGGACCGCTTCCAGACCGTCGCCGACATCGATAAGCCCGGCGTCCGCCTGATCGTCAACCCCGGCGGCACCAACGAGAAATTCGCCCGCGCCAACATCCACACTGCCCAGATCGAGGTGCATCCGGACAACGTCACCATCTTCGACCAGATCGTCGCCGGCAAGGCCGACCTGATGATCACCGATGCGGTGGAGACCCGGCTTCAGCAGAAGCTGCATCCGGAGCTGTGCGCCGTCCATCCGGACAAGCCCTTCGATTTTTCGGAAAAGGCCTTCCTGCTGCCGCGCGACATCGTGCTGAAGCTGTGGGTCGACCAGTGGCTGCACCAGGCCGTCGCCACCGGCCAGTATCAGGCGGTGTTCGACCGCTGGCTGAAGTAGCGGACGCTTGGGAATGCCGTCCCGCCGTCCGCAGGCGCGGCGGCATTCCCGTCCGGTCGGACAGCATTCGCAAGTACGGGCAAAACTGGCGGTTCAGCCGGGAGCATGGTCCAAAAGCATCAAGGGCCCGGCGATTGCTCGCCGAGCCCTTGATCGATTTGGTGGAGCCAAGGAGGATCGAACTCCTGACCTCTACAATGCCATTGTAGCGCTCTCCCAGCTGAGCTATGGCCCCTTTAACTCTGGGGGCCGGTCGTTTCCGTCCGGCCTTGGTGGAGCGGGATAATAGTCAGGCGGTGGAGTGATGCAAGCGGAAAATTCGCCCCGCCGCGCTTTTTTTCACCACTCCGCCTGACCTCCCGCACCCACCGGAAAGCAGTCACCGGGAAGGGCGCCGGTCAGCGCTCCTCCTCGTCCTCGCCTTCGACATCGACGACCTCGTCCATGTCGTCCTCACCCAGTTCCGACGTGTCCTCGATCAGGACGTCGTCCTCATCCTCGGTGGTGTCGTCGGCTTCCTCGATGTCGTCGACGGACATGTCGTCCTCGACGTCCTCCAGTTCCGTGGTCTCGGTCTCAGCCTCGGCCTCTTCCTCGTCCTCCGCCACGGCCACCACCTTCTTGGTGTCGTCGGCCGGGGCCGGACGGGCCTTGCGGGACTTCAGCAGAGCCTCGGGATCGAACTGCGCGCCACAGCTCGGGCAGACCGGCGGGTCCTTGCGCATGTCATAGTAACGAGCGCCACAGCTCGGGCAGATGCGCTTGACGCCCCATTCGGGTTTGGCCACGCCACGTCCTCCGTCACAAAAATCAGGGGGTTCTCAAGAGGCGCCCTTTGCCATGCCCTGAGACGCTTGTCAAAAAAAAGATGAAGCGGCCGGGTGATCGCCGCGCCGCAGCGGCAGCGGGAAAGAGGTATCCCGCCCGGGCAGGGGTTGCCTTTACAGGGCGTTAACCATAACTCGCTAGAACGGACCTGCACAGTGTGCAACTCCTCCATTTGGTTTCCTCCTTGAACTCGGGGCCGCCTTCGGGCGGCCTCTTTTCATTTGTGCGCCGCACAAGCTCTGGCGGGGATGGAAAGGGGCCCATCCTCTCGCATCGGGGCGGGGGCTGTGATAGGAACGGCGGCCATAACCGCTTCCCGTTCCGATCCGAAGGACCCGTCCCATGACGCACGCAAGGCCGCTGCGCTCCACCACCACCGGCGCGATCCGGGGCAGCATCCGTGTGCCCGGCGACAAATCGATCTCGCACCGGTCGCTGATGCTGGGCGCCATCGCGGTGGGCGAGACGGTGATCCACGGCCTGCTGGAAGGGGAAGACGTCCTGCACACCGCAGCGGCCATGCGCCTGCTGGGGGCTGAGGCGGAGCGTGAAGACAACGGCCAGGGGGCCGGGGTCTGGCGCGTGCGCGGCGTCGGGCTGGGAGCGTTGCAGGAACCGGCGCAGGTTCTGGACATGGGCAACAGCGGCACCGCCGCCCGCCTGCTGATGGGGCTGGTCGCCGGCCACCCGATCACCTGCGTCTTCACGGGCGACGCCTCGCTGAACAAGCGGCCGATGGCCCGCGTCACCAAGCCGCTGGAGGAGATGGGCGCCCGCTTCGTCGGCCGTTCCGGCGGACGCCTGCCGCTGACCGTGGTCGGCAGCGGCGATCTGGTCCCGATCACCTATCGCCTGCCGGTGGCCTCCGCCCAGGTCAAGTCGGCGATCCTGCTGGCCGGCCTCAACACCGCCGGCGCCACCACGGTGATCGAGGCGGAGCCGACGCGCGACCATACCGAGCTGATGCTGCGCCATTTCGGCGCAACCGTGACGACCGAGCGGCTGGAGGACGGCGCGCTGGCCGTCACCGTCATCGGCCAGCCGGAACTGACCGGCCGCACCATCCATGTGCCGGCCGATCCCAGCAGCGCCGCCTTCCCGGCGGTCGCCGCCCTGCTGCGGCCGGGCTCGGAGTTGCTGCTGAACGATGTCGGTATGAACCCGCGCCGCACCGGCCTCTACGACACGCTGGTGGAGATGGGCGCCGATATCGCCTTCGAGAACCGCCGCGACCAGGCGGGCGAGCCGGTGGCCGACCTGCGGGTGAAGCACAGCGCGCTGAAGGGCATCGTGGTGCCGGCCGACCGCGCGCCGAGCATGATCGACGAATACCCGGTGCTGGCCGCCGCCGCCGCCTGTGCCGAGGGGACCACGGTGATGCTGGGCCTGAAGGAGCTGCGGGTGAAGGAGAGCGACCGCCTCGCCATGGTGGCGGAAGGCCTGACCCGCTGCGGCGTGTCGGTCGAGGTCGGTGCCGACGACAGCCTGACGGTGCACGGCACCGGCAAGCCGCCGAAGGGCGGCGCCACCGTCCTCACCGCCATGGATCACCGCATCGCCATGAGCTTCCTGGTGCTGGGCATGGCGTCGGAAGAGCCGATTTCGGTCGACGACGGCGCCTTCATCGACACCAGCTTCCCCGACTTCGTCGGTCTGATGAACGGGCTCGGCGCGAAGATCAGTGAGGCGTGAGGCGATGACGCAGCCGCTTTCCAATCAGGAGACTCCGGCCAGGGCGGTCGTCGTCGCCATCGACGGCCCGGCCGCCAGCGGCAAGGGCACCCTGTCGCAGCGCATCGCCGACGCCTTCGGCTTCGCCCATCTCGACACCGGCGTGCTGTACCGCGCGGTCGGCGTGTCGGTCCTCAGGGCCGGCGGCGATCCGGCCGATAACGCGGCGGCGGCGCGCGCCGCCTATGAGCTGCACCCCGAGCACCCGATCCTGCAGGAGGTGGCCCTGCGCACCGACGAGGCGGCGCAGGCGGCCAGCAAGGTGGCGGCGGTGCCGGAGGTGCGGGCGGCGCTTCTCGACTTCCAGCGGCGCTTCGCCTCCCACCCGCCGGGCGGCGCGCCGGGGGCGGTTCTGGACGGGCGCGACATCGGAACGGTGGTCTGTCCCGATGCCCAGGCCAAACTGTTCGTTACCGCTTCGGTGGAGGTCCGGGCCGAACGGCGACTCAAGGAGTTGCAGAGACGGGGGATTCCGGCTATATCCTCCGATGTCCTGGAGGACATGAAGGCTCGTGATGCGCGCGACAGCCAGAGAGCGGTGGCCCCGCTCCGTCCGGCTGTCGACGCTTTTGTGCTTGATACGTCCGCTCTCGATGCCGATCAGGTGTTCTCGATGGCGGTCGACCACATCGGTTCGAAAACCGGTCTGAAGCCCACGGCCTAAAGCCGCCGCTTCGGACTTCCGTTGACGGGCCGCCGGTGGCGGCGCGGGCGGGTCCGACGCCCTCCATGGAAAACCATCAACCAAGTCGCCGGGCGTGGTGCCCGGCGCGGCGGTTCGGTCGAGGTCCCACCCGTTTTGCCGCGGGAGGGACCGGAACGGGGCCGCTTTCGCGCCACCTTTAGGAGTTTCAATGGCACAGTCACTGGCCCGCACGGTCGAAAAGGAAAGCTTTGCGTCTCTGCTCGAAGAGTCGCTGGGCGCGGCCGAGTCGCTCGAAGGTACGGTCGTCAAGGGACGCGTCGTCGCCGTCGAGAACGACATGGTCACCATCGACGTCGGTCTGAAGTCGGAAGGCCGCGTCGCGCTGAAGGAATTCGCCGTTGCCGGCCAGCCGCCCGAGCTGAAGGCGGGCGACACCGTCGAGGTCTACCTCGAGCGGATGGAAGACAAGAACGGCGAGGCGATGCTGAGCCGTGAGAAGGCGAAGCGCGAAGAGGCCTGGGCCCTGCTGGAGAAGTCGTTCAACGACCAGACCCGCGTCACCGGCGTCATCTTCGGCCGCGTCAAGGGCGGCTTCACGGTCGACCTGTCGGGCGCCGTGGCCTTCCTGCCGGGCAGCCAGGTCGACATCCGTCCGGTCCGCGACATCTCCCCGCTGCTGGGCACCCCGCAGCCGTTCCAGATCCTGAAGATGGACCGCTCGCGCGGCAACATCGTCGTGTCGCGTCGCGCCGTGCTCGAAGAGAGCCGCGCCGAGGCCCGTTCGGAGCTGGTGGCCAACCTCAAGGAAGGCCAGATCCTCCAGGGCGTCGTCAAGAACATCACCGACTACGGTGCGTTCGTCGACCTGGGCGGCGTCGATGGCCTGCTGCACGTCACCGACATCGCGTGGCGCCGCATCAACCATCCGTCGGAAGCCCTGCAGATCGGCCAGACCGTCACGGTCCAGGTCATCCGCTTCAACCCGGAAACCCAGCGCATCAGCCTGGGCATGAAGCAGCTCGAAGCCGACCCGTGGGAAGGCGTCGAGGCCAAGTATCCGGTCGGCGCGAAGTTCAAGGGCCGCGTCACCAACATCACCGACTACGGCGCCTTCGTGGAGCTGGAGCCGGGGATCGAGGGCTTGGTCCACGTTTCGGAAATGTCCTGGACCAAGAAGAACGTCCATCCGGGCAAGATCGTGTCGACTTCGCAGGAAGTCGAGGTCATGGTCCTGGACGTCGATCCGCAGAAGCGCCGCATCAGCCTCGGCCTGAAGCAGTGCCTGGACAACCCGTGGGAGACCTTCACCGACAAGTTCGGTCCTGGCACCGAGCTGGAAGGCGAAGTCAAGAACATCACCGAGTTCGGTCTGTTCGTCGGCCTGCCGGGCGACATCGACGGCATGGTCCACATGTCCGATCTCGACTGGAACAAGTCGGGTGAAGAGGCGATCGCCGAGTACAAGAAGGGCGACCGCGTCAAGGTCAAGGTTCTCGACGTCGACGTCGAGAAGGAGCGCATCAGCCTCGGCATCAAGCAGCTGGCCAGCGATCCGTTCGAGTCGGCCACCGCCGGCCTGAAGAAGAACGAGGTCGTGACCTGCACCGTGACGCAGGTGACGGACGGCGGCATCGAAGTGACCGTCGGCGAGGGCTACACCGGCTTCATCCGCAAGTCGGACCTGTCCCGCGACCGTTCGGAACAGCGCCCGGACCGTTTCGCCGTCGGCGAAAAGGTCGACGCCAAGGTCACCCAGATCGACCGCGCTTCCCGCCGCATCTCGCTGTCCATCAAGGCCCGCGAGATGGAGGAAGAGAAGCAGGCGATGGCCGAGTTCGGTTCGTCCGACTCGGGCGCCTCGCTGGGCGACATCCTGGGCGCCGCTCTGAAGCGCAAGCAGCAGAACGACGAGTGATCGTCTGAGGCCATCCTCCCCTGCGGCAACGTGGGGGAGGGGGCATAGCGATCTCCCGGAAGGGTAAGAGAAAGGCCGCGTCCCGCTTGGGGCGCGGCCTTTTTCGTTGTGGGCTGACGATGGGCGGCAGGGTGCTGCAGTGTCGGGCAAGATCGACACGGATTTCACGGATTTGAGCACGGATTTCACGGATGTGGCGTTGCCGGTCCGTCGCTGGTCAAGCAGCGGTATCGTCGATGAACCAGGATCGAACTTGCATCATGGTCGCTGGTCGGCGGGGGACGCGTTTCCCAAGCCAAAGAAAAATCCGTGTAATCCGTGCCTAAATCCGCGAAATCCGTGTCAAACCTTGCGTGCTCATCCTCGACTTTTCCAGCCGCCTACCGCCGCGGCTCCGGGCTGCGGGTCAGCGAAGTGATGCTGTCGTCGTAGCGGAATTCCGGCATGTCGCGGACACTGGCGGCGGTCACCTCGCGCAGACGGATCGCCTCGCTGCCGCTGCGTAGGTCGGCCAGGGTCAGGTCGGCCGCGATGTCCTTGCCGCCGAAGCCCAGAATGCCCCCCGAGTGGATGACGATGTATTGGGCCTCGCCCTTGTCGTCGAGAATCACGTCGGTGACGGTGCCGATCTTCGACCCGTCGGCACCGACGACACTGCGGTTCATCAACTGGTCGACGCTGGGGCCGGTCTTGCGTTCCACCGCGGCGCCGACGGCCGGAGTCGAGCCGTCGATGATGACCGTCTGTCCGACGGCCCCTTGCGGAGTCGCCATGCCGACCAGCAGTGTCAGCGCGGGCAATGCAAACCACATCTTGTGGGTGATCTTCAGCATGGACGCCTCTCCTCCCCCAGGATCGCGTGGGATCCACCTTGGCTCCATGCGCCTCAACCGGGATCGCATGAAATAGTTGCGGGGGCGCTGCCACTACCCCTCTTCCGTGCCGAACCTTTGGCGAGCCCGCGGCGACTCGGGGGTGGGAAAGGCGGGCCTTTTCGAGTCGCCCCTTGGATTCCGGCAGCTTGGTCCGAGTCGCCCCGTGGCGAATCGGTGGTGGGTACAACGGCATATTAGCAACAAGATGTTGATTTTCACCGCAAGGAAGCTCTGGCGGTCGGGCGCGTTTTGCGCTCTAATCGGGGAGTGCCGCGGTCATCTCCAGCCCCGGCGGCCATTTGAGTGCCTACAGTTGGTGCCTTCCGGCCGCGATGCGGCCCAGCCGCCGCCTCCTCGAAAATTTGCTTGGCGGGCGGGAACAGGATCCCCGGTAACGGGTTGAACACCACAAGATCAAGGTTTTGAGGGGTTCGGTCATGTCAACCACAATATCTAGCAGAGTGGGGCTTGCCTGCCCCGGTCGCGCTGGCTAGGATGCGGCCCACGTGACCCGGCCGGCCTCAAGCGGCGGCCCCGGTCCCGGCAGCACAGCGGCGACGGCGGACAGTCGGGCAAGAGGCCCCTGTTTGTACGGCGCCATCTGCATTGCCGGGCCGGACGGCGGATAGAACCGCCGGCCGCTTTCATCGGGACGGGTCGCACCACATTTCCATTCGAGCCCGCCGCGGCGTGCTCCAAGCAGGGGACAGTCTCATCATGCGGATCGAGCGTCGTTTCACGCACGAAGGTCAGGACGCCTACGCCAGCCTCGGTTTCCGCCAGGCGACCAGCGAGATCCGCAACCCGGATGGAACGATCGTCTTCCAGCAGACCGGCATCGAGGTGCCGGACAACTTCTCGCAGGTCGCCAGCGACATCCTGGCCCAGAAGTATTTCCGCAAGGCCGGCGTCCCCGCCGCGCTCCGCGCCGTGGAAGAGAACACCGTCCCGTCCTGGCTGTGGCGCAAGGAAGCCGACCAGGAAAAGCTGGCCGCGCTGCCGAAGGAAAAGCGTTTCGTCGGTGAGAACTCGGCCCGCCAGGTCTTCGACCGTCTGGCCGGCACCTGGACCTATTGGGGCTGGAAGGGCGGCTATTTCGACACCGAAGCCGACGCCCGCACCTTCTTCGACGAGATGCGCTTCATGCTGGCCGCCCAGATGGCGGCCCCGAACAGCCCGCAGTGGTTCAACACCGGCCTGCACTGGGCCTACGGCATCGACGGCCCGAGCCAGGGTCACTTCTACGTCGATTTCAAGACCGGCCTGCTGACCTCGTCCGCCTCAGCCTACGAGCATCCGCAGCCGCACGCCTGCTTCATCCAGTCCGTCGCCGACGACCTCGTCAACGAGGGCGGCATCATGGACCTGTGGGTGCGTGAGGCCCGCCTGTTCAAGTACGGTTCGGGCACCGGCTCCAACTTCTCCAAGCTGCGCGGCGAAGGCGAGAAGCTGGCCGGCGGCGGCAAGTCGTCGGGCCTGATGAGCTTCCTGAAGATCGGCGACCGCGCGGCCGGCGCCATCAAGTCGGGCGGCACCACCCGTCGTGCGGCCAAGATGGTCACGGTGGACATGGACCACCCGGACATCGAAGGCTACATCGACTGGAAGGTGAACGAGGAGCAGAAGGTCGCGGCGCTGGTGACCGGCTCCAAGATCTGCCAGAAGCACCTGACGGCGGTGATGGCCGCCGCCCAGTCGGGCCTGGACCCGAAGGAGAACAAGGAGCTCAAGAAGGCGATCCTCGCCGCCCGCAAGGATCAGGTGTCTGAGAACTACATCCAGCGCGTGATCCAGTTCGCCGGCCAGGGTTTCACCTCGATCGAGTTCAAGACCTACAACACCGACTGGGATTCGGAAGCCTACCTGACGGTTTCGGGCCAGAACTCCAACAACTCCGTGCGCGTCTCCAACGAGTTCGTGCAGGCGGTTCTGGACGATGCCGACTGGAACCTGATCGGTCGCACCAACGGCAAGGTGGTGAAGACCGTCCGCGCCCGCGACCTGTGGGACAAGGTCGGCTATGCCGCCTGGGCCTGCGCCGATCCGGGCGTGCAGTTCGACAGCACCATCAACGAATGGCACACCTGCCCGGCCTCGGGGCGCATCAACGCCTCGAACCCGTGCTCGGAGTACATGTTCCTCGACGACACCGCCTGCAATCTGGCGTCGCTGAACCTGATGTCGTTCCGTCTGAAGGACGGTTCCTTCGACGTCGAGGCGTTCGAGCATGCCTGCCGGCTGTGGACCATCGTGCTGGAAATCTCCGTGCTGATGGCGCAGTTCCCGTCGAAGGAAATCGCCCAGCTCTCCTACGAGTTCCGCACGCTGGGCCTGGGCTTCGCCAATCTCGGCGGCCTGCTGATGGCATCGGGCCTGTCCTACGACTCGGACGAGGGCCGCGCCTACTGCGCCGGCATCTCCGCCGTCATGACCGGCGTCGCCTATGCCACCTCGGCCGAGATGGCGCAGGAGCTGGGCACCTTCCCGGGCTTCGAGGCGAACCGCGACCACATGCTGCGGGTCATCCGCAACCATCGCCGCGCCGCCAACGGCGAGATGAACGGCTATGAGGGCTTGGCGGTCGAGCCGGTGCCCTTCGTCGCCGACCTCTGCCCGGACCAGGAACTGGCTCTGGCCGCCGTCCGCGTGTGGGACGAGGCGCTGGAACTGGGCGAGGCCCACGGCTACCGCAACGCCCAGGCCACCGTGGTCGCCCCGACCGGCACCATCGGTCTGGTGATGGACTGCGACACCACCGGCATCGAGCCCGACTTCGCCCTGGTGAAGTTCAAGAAGCTGGCCGGCGGCGGCTACTTCAAGATCGTCAACCGGCTGGTGCCGGAAGCGCTGAAGACGCTCGGCTACACCCCGGACCAGATCGAAGAGATTGCGCTCTACGCCGTCGGCCACGGCACGCTGAAGAACGCCCCGGGCGTGAACCACGAGTCGCTGAAGGCCAAGGGCTTTACCGACGAACTGCTGGAGCGGCTCGAGGGCAACCTCGCCACCGCCTTCGACATCAAGTTCGTCTTCAACCGCTGGACCATCGGCGCCGACTTCTGCACCCAGACGCTGGGCATTCCGGCCGAGACGCTGGACGCTCCGGGCTTCGACCTGCTGAGCCATATCGGCTTCACCAAGGCGCAGATCGAGGCGGCCAACACCTTCTGCTGCGGCGCCATGACGCTGGAAGGGGCTCCCTTCCTGAAAGACGAGCATCTGTCGGTGTTCGACTGCGCCAACCCCTGCGGCCGCATCGGCAAGCGCTTCCTGTCCTGGGAATCGCACATCACGATGATGGCGGCGGCGCAGCCCTTCATCTCCGGCGCCATCTCCAAGACCATCAACATGCCGAACACGGCGACGGTCGACGAGTGCAAGGACGCCTACCTGATGTCCTGGCGCCTGGGCCTGAAGGCGAACGCGCTGTACCGCGACGGCTCCAAGCTGAGCCAGCCGCTGCAGGCCGCCCTGCTCGATGACGAGGAGGATGGCGAGGCCGTCGAGGCGATGATCGAGGCGCCGGCTGCCGTCCGCGCGCAGATGGTCACCGAGCGCATCGTCGAGAAGGTGATCGAGCGGGTGGTGGAGCGGAAGAGCAGCTCGCGCGAGCGTCTGCCGCACCGCCGCAAGGGCTATACCCAGAAGGCCAATGTCGGCGGCCACAAGGTGTACCTGCGCACCGGCGAGTATGAGGACGGCCGCCTGGGCGAGATCTTCATCGACATGCACAAGGAAGGTGCCGCCTTCCGGTCGCTGATGAACAACTTCGCCATCGCGGTGTCGATCGGCCTGCAATATGGCGTGCCGCTGGAGGAGTTCGTGGAGGCCTTCACCTTCACGCGCTTCGAGCCGTCGGGCATGGTGACCGGCAACGACACCATCAAGATGGCGACCTCGGTCATCGACTACATCTTCCGCGAGATCGCCATCTCCTACCTGAACCGCACCGATCTGGCGCACGCCACGCCGGAGGATCTGGTGCCCTTCACCGTGGGCAGCGGCGACAAGCAGGGCGACCTGCCGGATACCCAGGTGCAGCCGTCCGACATCGTCCGCCGCATCGCGTCGACCGGCTATGTCCGCAACAACCTGCGCGTCCTGCATGGTGGCCAGACCCAGCGTGCCAGCGCCGCGGCGGCCTTCGCCGCCACCGGCACCGACACGGCGGCCGTGAGCGTCACCGCCTCGGCCGGCACCCAGGCTTCCGCCCAGGCCGCTATGTCCGCCAGCCCGGCGGTCGCCGCCGCCACCGTCCAGGGCCATGTCGCCGCCACCGCGGCCACCGGTACGGCCTATGGCGGCAGCACCAGCGACCAGCGCTTCGACCGCATCCGCGAGGCCCGCGCCCGCGGCTATGAGGGCGATCCCTGCGGCGAATGCGGCAACATGACCCTGGTCCGCAACGGCACCTGCCTGAAGTGCGACAGCTGCGGGTCGACCACCGGCTGCAGCTGATCCTCCAGAGAGCGCTCCTCCGGGAGCCTAGCCGGACGATGAACGATGAAGGGGAGGGAGCGGGAAACCGCTTCCTCCCTTTTGCTTGTATACGAACAAAACCGCCGCGCGCTGTTTGGAACCATTCTCGTGTGGATGCAACAGTATGGCCGGATGATGAGGGGCCTTGACCGCGCCGCGTGTGTTCATGTTAGCTGACTCCCCCGGGGCGCCGGCGCGGCGTTCCCGAAGCATGTCCGGAGGGATCAGGGGTCATGGATTCGGCCGGGACCGCGCTGGACGACCGCCTGCCGTCCGATCGCTTGCTGCGAGCGACCGCTGCGCAATGGAGCGCGGCCTTGGTCTGGACATCGGCCGACGGCACCATCGTTGGCGCCAATCCCGGTTTCGCCCGGCTGGCCGGCATCCCCCTGGATGCGCTGATCGGCCGCCCGCTGCCTGGCCTGCTCGATTTCGGTGGCCGTGACTGGCAGGCGGTGTGGGATGGGGCGCAGGAAAACGACCATCCACCACCCGGCACCGCTGCCTTGCGCGTTCCTCGCCGCGATCCGGTCCCGGTCGATCTGCACTGGCAGCATCTGACCGACGGCGACGACGTCCTGCTTCTGTGCGAGATGCGTGATTTCGAGGAGCGCGAACGGGCGGAGGCGGTGGCACGCCTGCAGCAGAATGTCCTGGAATTGGTGGCCGCCGGCCGGTCGCTGAAGCAGGTCCTGGATTTCCTCTGCCGGCAGGTGGAGGCCTGCGCGCCGGAGGTCGCCTGTTCGGTGATGCTGCGTGACGACGAGAACCGCATGCGGGTCGCCGCCGCCCCATCGCTGCCCGTCGTCTATGCCAACGCCATTGACGGGCTGGCCATCGGCCCCGACGTCGGCTGCTGCGGCAGCGCGATGAGCCGGGGCGAGGCGGTGATGTCCGTCGACATCGCCGAAGACCCGCGCTGGGCACCCTATCGCGAGGTGCCGCTGGCCCATGGGCTGGCCGCCTGCTGGTCCAACCCGATCAAGGGGCGGGACGCCCGCATGTTGGGCAGCTTCGCGCTCTATTACCGCGAGCGCCGCCCTGCCGCCCCCTTTCACCGCCGGCTGGTGGAGGCCTGCGTGCATCTGTGCGCGCTCGCCATCGAACATGACCGGGCGCGGGCGGAGATCAATCGGCTGGCCTATTTCGACACGCTGACCGGGCTGCCCAACCGCCAGCTCCTGGCCGACCGCGCCACGGCGGCGCTGGCGCTGGCCGGACGTACGCGGCAGCCGGTGACGCTGATGTTCCTGGACATCGACCGCTTCAAGACCGTCAACGATTCTCTGGGCCATGCGGTCGGCGACCGGCTGCTGGTGGAGGTGGCGACCCGGCTGGAGCGACTGTTCATCGAGGGTGACACGCTGGCTCGGCTGGGCGGGGACGAGTTCGTAGCATTGCTGCCGGGCTGCGACGCCGCCCATGCGTCCCTGCTGGCCGAACGGGTGCTGGCCACCCTGTCGGTGCCGTTGACGGTCGCCGACCTGACGCTGACCCCGACCGCCAGCATCGGCATCGCCGTGCATCCCGACGACGGCATGGACTTCGACACGCTGCTGCGCCAGGCCGACGCGGCGATGTACCGGGCCAAGCAGGCCGGCCGCAACCGCTGCCACTTCTTCCGTCGCGACATGAACGAACAGGCGGTGCGCCGGCTGGAGATGGAGGCGGCGCTGCGCGAGGCGCTGGACCGCCAGGAGGCCGGATGCCCGGACGACGAGGCTCCGTTCGAGCTGCATTACCAGCCCCAGGTCCGGCTGAAGCCGCATTGCCTGCATCGGGTGGAGGCGCTGATCCGCTGGACCCACCCGCGCTGGGGCGCGGTGTCGCCGGTGGAGTTCGTGCCGCTGGCCGAGGAATGCGGGCTGATCGACCGGCTGGACAGTTGGGTGCTGCAGACTTCGGTGGCGCAGCTCGGCCGCTGGCGTGCAGCGGGGGTGCCGGTGCCGGGGCTGGCGGTGAACGTCTCCGCCGTCCGCTTCGCCCGCGGCGACCTGCCGGATCAGGTCCGTGCCGCGCTGGCCGCCAACGGCATCCCGGCCAACGACCTGACGTTGGAAATCACCGAGCGGCTGATGATGACCGAGGAGGTCGGCGTCCATGACGCGCTGGATGCCCTGCATGCGCTGGGCGTCACCCTGTCGATCGACGATTTCGGCACCGGCTATTCGTCCTTGAGCTACCTGAAGCGCTTCCCCGTCGGCGAACTGAAGATCGACCGCAGCTTTGTCAAGGAACTGGACATCGATGCCGCCAACCGGCCGCTGGTGCGCGCCATCATCCAGATCGGCGAGGCGTTGGGCCTGACCGTCGTGGCGGAGGGGGTGGAGCGCGAGGCCCAGCACCTCATGCTGGAGGCGGAAGGCTGCGCCATCGGCCAGGGATACCGCTTCGCCCGGCCGATGCCGGCGGCGGCGCTGGCGGACTGGCTGAGGGGGGAGGGCAAGCACTGGGTGGAGTGTCCGGCCGACGCCTGCTTCAGCATCTGAAACATTTGCAGTGGAAATGGTCCCGTTTTTCTTTGGATTTACGGGGTACTTCGACCGCATTTCACCATTCGAATCGGTGCTTATGCGGTTCCGCCGGAGTAATGGGGATCCGGCAATACGATATAGTCGCAACGCTCCTTTGCCGGCAAAGCGCAGGTCATCCCGTTCTAGACCACGCGACTGTCTTGTGTCCCAACGTTTGGGGCGATAGAAGGTCCACTCAGCGGCATGTGCGGTCAAGCAAACTGACCACGGCGTTTCGCTGAGCGGAAAGGACCGCCCGGCGACCGTCGTTGGACACAAGGGGAGCACCCGCATGCCGGACGACCATGGGGCGAGAGGAATTCCGCGATGGCGAGCCAGGGTGAATCCAAGTGGGTCTACAGCTTCGGGGCCGGTGCCACCGAAGGACGGGCCGATATGAAGAACCTGCTGGGCGGCAAGGGCGCCAATCTGGCCGAGATGGCCAATCTTGGCCTGCCCGTTCCGCCGGGCTTCACGATCACCACCGAGCTGTGCACCTATTTCTACGCCAACGGCCGCTCCTATCCGCCGGAACTGACGGCGCAGGTGAACGCCGCCATCGCGCGGCTGGAACAGGCGATGGACGCCAAGTTCGGCGACCCGATCAACCCGCTGCTGGTGTCGGTCCGCTCCGGCGCCCGCGCGTCGATGCCCGGCATGATGGACACCGTCCTGAACCTGGGCCTGAACGACGCGACCGCCGCTGGCCTCGCCAAGCGGTCGGGTGACGGCCGCTTCGCCTACGACAGCTATCGCCGCTTCATCCAGATGTACTCCAACGTCGTGCTCGACGTTGAGCATCACCATTTCGAGGACATCCTCGACAACCACAAGCGCGACAAGTCCTACAACCTCGACACCGACCTGTCGGCCGAGGATTGGCAGGCGGTGATCGAGGACTACAAGAAGGCGGTCGAGCGCGAGCTGGGCCGGCCCTTCCCGCAGGATGTGCAGGAGCAGCTGTGGGGCGCCATCGGCGCCGTCTTCGGCTCCTGGATGAACGCCCGCGCCATCACCTACCGCAAGCTGCACGACATCCCGGCCGACTGGGGCACCGCGGTCAACGTGCAGTGCATGGTCTTCGGCAACATGGGCAACGACTGCGCCACCGGCGTGGCCTTCACCCGCAACCCGTCGACCGGCGAGAACGCCTTCTACGGCGAGTATCTGGTCAACGCCCAGGGTGAGGACGTCGTTGCCGGCATCCGCACGCCGCAGCACCTGACCGTCGCCGGCAAGCTCGCCAACAAGTCCGACCTCCCCGCCATGGAAGAGGTGATGCCGGAGGTGTTCAACCAGCTGAACGAGGTCCGCCTCAAGCTGGAAAAGCACTACCGCGACATGCAGGACATCGAGTTCACCGTCCAGCAGAACAAGCTGTTCATGCTGCAGACCCGCAACGGCAAGCGCACCGCCCCGGCCGCGCTGAAGATCGCCGTCGATCTGGCGAACGAGGGCGTCATCGACCAGAACGAGGCGGTCCGCCGCATCGATCCGGCCTCGCTCGACCAGCTGCTGCACCCGACGCTGGACCCCAAGGCCGACCGCAAGGTCATCGCCAAGGGCCTGCCGGCCTCCCCCGGCGCCGCGTCGGGCAAGGTGGTGTTCACCGCCGACGAGGCCGAGCAGATGGCCGGCAAGGGCGAGTCGGTGATCCTCTGCCGCATCGAGACCTCACCTGAGGACATCCACGGCATGCACGCCGCCCGCGGCATCCTGACCAGCCGCGGTGGCATGACCAGCCACGCGGCGGTGGTTGCCCGCGGCATGGGCCGTGCCTGCGTGTCGGGCGCCGGCGACCTGCGAATCGACTACAAGACCAAGCAGATGGCCGTCCGCGGCGTCACCGTTAAGGAAGGCGACGTCCTGACCATCGACGGCTCCACCGGCGAGGTGATGCTGGGCGAGGTGCCGACGATCCAGCCGGAACTGTCGGGCGACTTCGCCACCCTGATGGGCTGGGCCGACAGCATCCGCCGGATGAAGATCCGCGCCAACGCCGAAACCCCGCTGGACGCCCGCACCGCGCGGAAGTTCGGCGCCGAGGGCATCGGCCTGTCGCGCACCGAGCACATGTTCTTCGACCCGGAGCGCATCCTGGCCGTCCGCGAGATGATCCTGGCGGAAGACGAGGCCGGCCGCCGCAAGGCGCTCGCCAAGCTGGAGCCCTTCCAGAAGAAGGACTTCGTCGAGCTGTTCACGATCATGACCGGCCTGCCGGTGACGATCCGCCTGCTCGACCCGCCGCTGCACGAGTTCCTGCCGAACACCGAAGAGGACATGGCGGAGGTCGCCCAGGCCACCGGCACCGATCCGTTGCGGGTGCGCCACCGCACCATCCAGCTGCATGAAGCGAACCCGATGCTGGGCCATCGCGGCTGCCGTCTGGGCATCTCGTACCCCGAGATCTACGAGATGCAGGCCCGCGCCATCTTCGCCGCCGCCGCCGAGGTCGCCAAGACCACCGGCGAGGCCGTCATTCCCGAAGTGATGATCCCGCTGATCATCACCAAGAAGGAGTTCGACATCCTCAAGGGGGTGATCGACCGCGCCGCCGAGCAGGTGAAGGCCGAGACCGGCGTGACGGTGGAGTACCTGACCGGCACGATGATCGAGATCCCGCGCGCGGCCCTGAAGGCCGGCGAGATCGCCGAGTCGGCCGAGTTCTTCAGCTACGGCACCAACGACCTGACCCAGACCACGCTGGGCCTGTCGCGCGACGACGCCGGCAGCTTCCTGCCGGAGTACCAGCGCCAGGGCATCCTGGAGCAGGACCCGTTCCAGTCGCTGGACGTCACCGGCGTCGGCGAACTGGTGGAGATCGCCACCGAGCGTGGCCGCAAGGTCCGTCCGGACATCAAGCTGGGCATCTGCGGCGAGCATGGCGGCGACCCGGCCTCGATCTCCTTCTGCGAGAAGATCGGGCTGACCTATGTCTCCTGCTCGCCCTACCGCGTGCCGATCGCCCGCCTCGCCGCCGCCCAGGCCGCGCTGAACAGCGACACGGTCAAGCGCGACTGATCCGCTTCGAATAGCTGAAACGACTTCGGCCCTCTTCCCGCAAGGGAAGGGGGCCGTTTCGTTTTGGCGGTGGAGTTGGGCGGGTGGAACATCGTGGAACAGAGTTCGGCGGACTGTTCACTGTTCCATCCGGGGCGCCCGACCCGGTCTGCGGCGGTCGGATGGAACGTTTGGAACAGTTTGGAACGGTTTTCCGGGGGCTGTTCACTGTTCCATCCGGCGGGGCGGGTGCGCGGGAGGACGGGCGCAAGGGGGCGTGGCACCAGTGGCGGTGCATGCAGGACACTCCTCGGGCGGCTGAGGCTTATAGTCCTATCATGGATGACGGTTGGCGGTAAAGAGTGGTGTTAGAGGTTATTCATCTCAAAAGAAGTTCAGGTTTTCGGTTTGCTCCTTTGGTTAATATCGTCTGGCGGTTGTTATGTTAGCAAATACTTAAAAAAATTAGGCCAAGTTGGCGTGGGATAAACGTGTTTGAATTTCCTTTTCCGCACAGGTGAGATTATGCCATTCGATCCTAATCAGGCTCCATATCGACGCCTTCGTGATCTGTATGCGGAAAGGCGCAAGGATGTAGTGTTCTGGCTTGGAGCAGGCGCAAGTCGGCCCGCCAACCTACCCACATGGCTCGAACTTCGCCAAATTCTCGTTGAGCAAGCGATGGAATCAATTCGCCTTCTGAAAGATGAAGAGGCGAAAAGGAAAGAGGATGAGATAAACGAGATTTATGGTACTAACAATTCTTGGCACGCATTTGACATTATAAAAGGAGTGATTGGAGAGCCAAGCTTTAAAGCGGCTCTAAGAGTTATATTGGAGAGGGCCGATAACGCCGAACCTCCGGAAATATACAGAGATATATGGGGTCTGCCTGGGGTTTCAGGTCTTCTTACGTTGAATCTTGATGGTTTCGCGGAAAAAGCTCATAGGAGGGTAAGGCCGCTAGAGGATATAGCAGTTTTCACTGGTAAAGATGCATCCGACTATGTGCATATTGTTAATAGGAGAAAGCCATTCATTGCGAATCTCCATGGTATTCATCAAAGTGCTAGGAGTTGGGTATTTACGAGATCAGATCTGAAAAATTTGATTTCAGATCAAGGCTATTGTCAATTTGTAAAGTACATTATTGCAGATCGTGCAATCGTATTTCTTGGGATATCTGCGGACGATGTCGCCGCAGGCGGCTTTTTGCAGGAGTTGGCTGAGCAGGGAATAGACCTTGGACAGCATTTCTGGATTACAGATCGTCGTGATAGCGCCGCCAACCGTTGGGCTAACAAAGCGGGGGTGCAGATTGTCCGATACGAGCCGAATGTTGATAGTGAAGGGAAATCAGATCACTCTACAGTTTTGTCGGATATAATAAAGGATCTCAGAGAATTTGTTTCGAAAGATCAGAAGGCACCGGTGGTTATACCGCAGATTGACAATCTTGATTATCTCCCTTCTCAAAAAGAGCTATTAATGTTAGATGATGAAGACGAGATCAGGAAGAGGCTTGCTGGGTATGCTAAATCTATAATTGAGAAAAATGGAGGAACCACAGATAGTTTGGAATACAGAAGCTTCCTAAAAAATTATTCTAGAGCTATTCACCAAGCTTGGCATGTAAAGAACTGGGAGCCGTCTAATATATTCTATGGTTACTCTGTTGTTGATCAAATTTCCTCCGGTTCCTTCTCCAGTGTCTGGAAGGTTGTTGATGAGAGTGGGAGTGCATTTGCGGCAAAGATAATCCAAATAGATAATTTAGAAAAGGGGCCGCAGCTTGATAGCTTTCGTCGGGGCGTTCAGTCTCTTCGTTTTCTTTCAAATGCTGATGTGCCAGGGAACGCGAGGTATGTGGTTGCGCATGAAATCCCTACTTCAATAATTATGGACTTTATTGAGGGAGACAATTTAAACGAAATTGTAAAATCAAGGAATTTCAAGTTTTGGATGGACGGCATAAAAATAATACTTAGCGTTGCAAATCATCTGGTTCACAGCCATAATCTGCCTCAGGGTGTCCTTCATCGAGATATTCGCCCGACAAATATTATGGTTCCATATTTTTACTATAACGAGTCTGATATTTCTAGGTTGGAGTGTTCAAAGCATGATGTGGTTCTTCTGAATTATGATATGTCCTGGCATTTGAAGGCTAGGGGTGTCACTATAACCGGTAATATTGAGGAGGCAGGATACTATCCGCCTGAGCAAGTTGCTGATATTAATAATGAGCAATCGCGATCTGCTCTTGTTGACTCCTATGGACTTGGTATGTCTCTTTTTTACGCTTGTACTGGTTGTACTCCACCTACTGGTGGTGGGAACGCAGCTGACTGGTCTGATATACTTAAGCAGAAGATTAGGCGAGATCCATCGGTCAGGTGGCAGTCAGCGCATGAACGAGTGCGTAGGTTAATACTTACCTCTACATCGCCGGAGCAAAAGAATAGGCCAACAGTACGCCAAATTGCCGCAGAGCTTGAGCAGCTTGTCGATGTTGTAGAAGGGCGGTGGCAAGGGATTTCCCCTGACTTTTGGGCAGAAGAAATCCTATATCGTTCTGTTGAAGCGGATTATGAGTCAAATAGCTTTTCGACTGTTTTCACCAGAGAACTTAGGGCTGGTCGCACCATATCAATTAAAGGCGATATTCAAGGCAGGTCTGTTGCTGTATCATTTGAGAACGTTGCAACTGAAGCAACAAATCGTTCTGGAATCGATAGGCTTTGGACTGAGAAGTTGCGATCAGCAAAGGATATATTGTCCAGTAATGAATGGGAAATAAAGAAGTCAACTGGGTACAGCGGTATGACAATAATTCTTGAAGCTTCCATAGAGACTTCTAAAATACACTCCAACCTTGATCGTGTCGTTAGGACACTTAAGAGAGCATTGGATCAAGTTAGACTGGATTAGTCTCGCCGCGAGATTGCGGGTAACCTACGCCGGTCTGGGGAGAGCAGTTGCAACAGAAACTCACCCAGGCCCCGGCGATGCGGAGTCGCTCCCTACTCCGCCGCCACCGCCATCGGCACCACCCGGCAAGTCCCGCGCACCAGATCGACGTCGATTTCCGCTGCGACCAGTTTCGGCCGGATGCTCATGCCGTCGCGGACCAGTCGCACCAGACCGTGCTTCGCCAAGTCTTGCAGAGCGCGCGAGACGTTGGGCTGGGCGCGGTCGGCGAGTTGGGCGAGACGGGAGACCGTCTCCGGGCGTTCCGTGGCGATCAGGTGCATCAACGCCCGGTTGGCCGGGGTCAGCACGCCGAGAAGGCCGGAGACCGGCTCGCCATCCGTCACGGACTGCACCGGGGGAACCGCGCGGGTGCCCTGGGCGACCGCCAGCATCTCGTCACACAAATCATGCAAGGTCCGCATGGTCGGGCTCCCTGGTGTCCTCGCTGTCTTCGGCGTGGTGGCCGGTGAGGCGGTTTCAGTATGCGCTGGGGGAGGGGATGCGGCTACCGCGTTTGCGTCCGGTTTCGGTTGGGGACGTGCAGGGGCCATGCGGTTCGGGAGTCTTGGGGTGCCCCTCACCCTCCCCACCGCTTCGCGGCGGGTCCCCGCTCTCTCCCGGGGCGGGAGAGGGTGATTGTAGCCACGGGCGACGGAACTGGGAGAGGGTGGACGGGCGCGCTGACGCGCGCCGCCAAGGGGCATGCTGCCCCTTCGCAATCCCCTGGCAAAGGCCGGCGCCTTTGCTGCCCCCTCACCCTGACCCTCTCCCCAGGGGGGAGAGGGGATGAGGACCGGTTGGATGGGGGATGAGGACCAGATGGGAGAGGGGGTGAAGACCGGTTGGAAGGAGAGGAAGAAGACCGGTGGGAGGAGGGGGCGGGGACGGAGTCGGAGATGGAAACGGTGACGTTGACGGAGTTACCGCCCCCTCGGCTTCGCCCTGGCGGTGGGCTCCGCTTCCAGCGGGTTGTCGGGCCAGTAGTGTTTCGGGTACTGGCCCTTCAAATCCGCCTTCACCGCCTTGTAGGCGTTGGCCCAGAAGCTCGCGAGGTCGCGGGTGACCTGCACCGGGCGGCGGGCGGGGGACAGCAGGTGCAGCAGAAGCGGAACCCGGCCGCCGGCGATGCGCGGGGTCTCGGCAAGGCCGAACATCTCCTGCAGGCGCACCGCCAGAACCGGCTCTTCGCCGTCATAGTCGATGGGGATGCGGGAGCCGCTCGGCACCTCGACATGGGTCGGGGCCTCGGCGTCCAGGCGGGTCCGCAACTCCCAGGGCAGCAGGGCGCGCAAGGCGCTCGACAGGTCGATGCGCTCCAGATGGGCGCGGCGCGACACGCCGTCGAGGAAGGGGGCCAGCCACTCCTCCAGGCCGTCCATCAGGGCCGGGTCGGACAGGTCGGGCCACACGTCGCCCTCCCGCGCGCGCAGGAACATCACGCGGGTGCGCCATTTGCGCAGCTCGTCGGTCCAGGGCAGGCAGCTTGGGCCGAGCGCGCGGATGCCCTCGATCATCGCGGCGGTCATCGCCTCGGCCGGTGGCTTGGCCAGCTTCTCGTCCTTCAGGATCAGGGCGAACAGCATGCGGCGGCGGCGCGCCAGCACCATCTGCTCGCGCGCGTCCCAGGCGACGATGGTCTCGGTGCGGATGTCGTCGGCGAAGCTCTCCTCCAGATCGGCCAGCGTGACCGGGGCGGCCAGGAAGATGCGGGATTCGCGGGCGGCGCCGTCGAGGTCGGCGATGGCGAGCCACTCCTCGGCCGACAGCGGCTCGGCCTCCTGGAAATAGGCGCCGCGCCCGCCCGACAGGCGATACTGCGCCGCCACCCCGCCGGGTTGGCCGCCGGGGCGGCGCTGGCCGATGCGGTCGGGATAGGCGAGCGCCACCAGAATGCCGACGGCGTTGGAGTCCATCACGTCGTCGTCGCGCACGCCAAGCTGGCGGCGCCACTGCCGCGCCTGCTTCACCGCCTGCTGGGCACCGCCGCGATCGACGCTGAGGCCGCGCGCCGCACCATGGCCGCCGCGCTCCTCGCCGCGCAGCAGGTCGACGCGCAGGCCCAGGTCGGCGTCGCGGAAGCCCGGCTGGCTGCGGACGATGTCGCGCTCGCCCAGCAATGCCGCGACCAGACAGGCGAGCGCGCCCTGGCCCATCGCCTTGCCGGCCAGCATCATGTGGGCCAGACGCGGATGCACGCCGAAGCCGGCCATGCGGCGGCCGTGCGGGGTGATGGCGCCCCCCTTCTGATCGGACCGGTCGAGCGCGCCGAGGCCGGTCAGCAGCTCGCGCGCCTGGGCCATCGCCGCGAGCGGCGGCTGGTCGAGCCAGGACAGGGTGGCTGGGTCGGAAACACCCCACACCGCAAGCTCCAGCGCCAGCGGGGCAAGGTCGGCGTCCTGGATCTCCGGCGTGGTGAAGGGGGCCAGGGCCTTGTGCGTCGCTTCCGGCCACAGGCGGTAACAGACGCCGGGCTCCAGACGGCCGGCGCGGCCGCGGCGCTGCTCGGCAGAGGCTTGGCTGACCTTCACCGTCGCCAGACGGGTCATGCCGCCGCGCGGGTCGAAACGCGGAACCCGCATCAGGCCGCTGTCCACCACGATGCGGATGCCCTCGATGGTCAGGCTGGTCTCGGCGATGGAGGTCGCCAGCACGATCTTGCGCTGGCCGGGCGGGGTGGGGGAGATCGCGCGGTCCTGCGCGTCGGCCGACAGATCGCCATAGAGCGGGGCGATGATGGTGTTGGGGCCGAGGTCGGACTGGTCGAGCAGGGACTGGACGCGGCGGATCTCGCCGACGCCGGGCAGGAAGACCAGGGCGTTGCCGGGCTCCTCGCGCAGGGCGCGGCGGACGGCGGCGGCAACGGCGTCCTCGATGCGGTTGCCTTGGGTCGGAGCGTCTAGGTGGCGGGTCTCGACGGGGTAGGCGCGGCCCTCGCTGGTCACCATCGGGGCGGGGCCATTCGCGTCGGCCAGCAGGGTGGCGACGGGGGCGGCGTCCAGCGTCGCCGACATGACGACAAGGCGCAGGTCGTCGCGCAACGCGCCGCGCGCCTCCTGCACCAGGGCAAGGGCGAGGTCGCTGTCGATGCCGCGCTCGTGGAACTCGTCGAACAGGACGGCGCCGACGGCGGGAAGCTCCGGGTCCTCTTGCAGTTGGCGCAGGAACAGGCCGTCGGTCACCACCTCGATCCGGGTCTTCGGGCCGATTTTGGTGTCGAGGCGCACGCGGTAGCCGACGGTCTCGCCCACCGCCTCCCCCAGCATCGACGCCATCCGGCGGGCGGCGGCGCGGGCGGCAAGGCGCCGCGGCTCCAGCACCAGGATCTTGCGGCCCTTCAGCCAACCGGCCTCCAGCAGGGCCAGCGGCACCCGCGTGGTCTTGCCGGCGCCGGGCGGGGCCTGGAGCACGGCGGTGCCGCGGCTGTCCAGCGCCTCCAAGAGGGCGGGCAGGACGGGATCAATGGGGAGGGCGGGGAAGGCGGGCTTGCTCATGAGGGGGAGTCTGCTGCCGCGAACCGGCGGGAAAGGCAATGGTTTTCGGGAGGCGGTCGGCACGGCGCGCGCCAAAAGGTCGCAGGGGCGGGGGAGGGGGACAGGGGCCGCGACCGATGACCGTAAAAAATGTATGGTTTTGGGGTCGTCGGGCTTATTCGCTTATCAAAGGGATCCATGACCGAAATCCACGACGCCGCCCTGTTCCTCGCCCACGCCTGCGCGCTGGAGGAGGACGCCGCCAACCGCTTCGCCGACTTGTCGGAAGCGATGAAGACCTATGGCAACCAGGAGGTCGCGGCCTTCTTCGGCCAGATGGCGAAATTCTCGCGCCTGCATCTTGCCGAGGCGCGGGAACGGTCGGGCTTCCGCAAGATCCCCGACCTTGCGCCGGAAGACTTCCAGTGGCCGGACGGTGACAGCCCGGAAGCGGCCTCGATGGAAGGCTCGCACTATCTGATGACGGTGGAATACGCGCTGGAACTGGCGCTGGAGAGCGAAAAGCGCGGGCAGGCCTTCTACGCCGAGGTGGCGAAGACCACCACCGATTCGGAAGTCCGCATGATGGCCGAGGAGTTCGCCGCCGAAGAGGCCGAGCATGTCGCCCAGTTGGAGGTGTGGGCCAAGCGCTATCCGGCGCTGCAGCAGTAAATGGGCGTGTGAGGAAGGGGGCGTTGGCGGCCCCCTCCCCTGGTTACTTTGACAGGGCGGACCAGTCGATCTCGTACAGCTTGTCGACCGGCTTGTAGCTCTTGAAGGCGGCGATCACGTCGTCGACGCTGACGTCGCCCGGCACATTCTGGATTTCATAGACGACCGAGCTGCCGCTGGTCGGGCCGACGTCGGCGTTGCGGTGAGCCTGCGAGACCAGCCCTTCGCCAGCCTTCTTGATCATGATGGAAGCCATGCATCCGTCTCCTGTTGCGACTCGCCCGACGACAAAACCATAAACAAAAAGTGGTTAAATCGGAAGGTGGAAAGAACGGGGACGGTTGTACTGCGGCAATTACGGCAACGCGGCGGCTTCGGTCACCACGGCGCGGCCGGGCATGCGGTCGGGCTGGGCGCCGGCCACCGCCCCGGCGATGCCGCCGGTCAGCCAGGCGGAGAAGGCGCTGCGGCCATCGGCGCTGGCTTGGCCGCAGGCGGTGGCGGGGATGGCGTCCTCGTCATCGTAGTTCCATAGCGGCAGGTTGATGGCAGAGGGAGCAGCGGAGGGCTCGGCGGCGGACGCGGTGGCGATCAGGCCGGTGGAGCGCGGCTCGGCGGGGCGGCTGTGCACCTCGATCAGGGCGACGCGGATGCCGGCGGCCCAGGCTCGGTCGATGAAGGCGCGCACCTGCCGCGCGGTGGCGGTGGAGCCGTCGACGGCGCCGGGCGCTCCTCCAGTCAGCCAGGCCGACGGCGTCGGGCCGCAGCCGCGCCGGTATTGCAATGCCACCTGATCCTGCACGTAGGCCTGCCCGCGATAGAGCCGCATCAGGCCGTGGCCGTAGCGCTCCAGCTCGTCGAACGGGCTGCGGCTGGCGGTCAGCAGGTTGCGGTCGAGCAGGATCAGCGTCGGCTTGACGGCGATCAGCCGGTCGAGCAGCGGCTCGAAATCGGCGAACTGGGCCTGCCGGTGGACGATGCGCAGGAATTCCAGGTTGGGCACGCCGCGCTCGGCGGCGATCCTGGTCATGCCCCCCTCGTCCAGCGTGGCGTCGCGCAGCGCGGTGTCGCCGAGCGCGACCACCATCACCGAATCGGGATTGCGCGACACCCGGTCGGCCATCGCGTCGATGCGGTTCAGGTTGTACCAGGCGAAGGGCTGGTCGTAGAGCATCGAGCCAACCCACAGGACCGCCAGCACCGCCAGCCCGCCCAGCGCCAGCAGCAGCCCGGTCCCCAGCATCCACCAGCGTCGCCCGCCGCGGCGCGGTGTCGCGGCGGAGTCGGGAGTGGGCTCCTCGTGAAGGGGGTGGGCGGATTGCGGCTCCTGCGGTTCGGGATGGGTCATCTGGGGTCTCCAAGCGGTGGAGGCGTGGGACGGGCGAGGGGAATTGGCCGGGTGCCGGTGCGCGTCGTCTCCTCCCACAACGCGCGGGGGAGCAGATTCGGCCCGTGGAAATTGGGGGTATCCCCAAGGCCCCGGAACACCCCCGTGGCAGGGTCCCGGTTTGCCGAACGCGCCATTTCTGTGTAGGCTTCCTCCATCCAGGGAAGCCTTTCAGCAAGGTTGGGCGATGAGCACCGAGATCCGCACCTTCTCCATTCCCGACGCCGCCGCCGAAGAGGCGCAGGTGCAACTGTCCGCCTTCCTGCGGACGGTCGAGGTCCAGCGTATCGAGACCGCCTATGCTGACGGCGCGTGGCGGGTGCTGGTGCTGTTCACCGACCTCCGCCGCAAGGAGGAGTCGCAGCAGATCGAGGCGGCCATCGCCGCCGCGCTGAACGGCTGGCGCGACAAGGCCGCCGCCCAGGCCGGGGTGACGCGCGACGTCATCCTGGCCGACGATCTGGTGCAGGAGATCGCTCGCTTCGCCCCGACGACGGAGCATGAGCTGTCGATCATCGTCAACGCCCGCGGTCAGGCCAGCTCGCCCTATGGCGGGGAGATCGTGCAGGTGGTCCGCTCGACGCTGGACCTGCTGATCGACTGACCGGATTGCGGCGGAGTCCGGGCGGGTCCTATACGGTTCGGCTGGTCCCTTGCACATCCAAAGGCTGTGACGCTGCTGCCGTAAGCGTCAGTTGGTTCCTGAGCGCCGGCGTGCCAGGATTGCGCCCTTCACCGGCATCGATGGATGGGGTGGTTTGTGGCTTCGAAAGATCATCCGAAGGCTCGCGTCGCGGCCGGCGCGGCCGGCGCGGCCGACGCGGCGTGGAGCGCAGTTCCGGACTATCGGAAGATGGCCCTTGAGCTGGCCCAGCTGGGCGCGGATGCCGCCCGGCGCGCCCGCATGACCGGTAACGGCCATTACGACCGGCTGGCCCACACCCTGACCAGCCGGGCCGGGGAAATCCTGGACGATCTGGAGCGCAGCGGAAAGGCGTAAGGCACCGAGGGTTTGGAAAAAGGAAACGGCGCCCGCATGGGGCGCCGTTGTCGTTTTTGCGTGGTGGTTGCCACTTTGCCCCCACCCTAACCCTCCCCCGCTCCGCAGGGGAGGGAACTCCGCCGCCCTGCGACAGACTCCCTCCCCCGCCCAGCGGGGGAGGGTCGGGGTGGGGGCAAGTGCGACCCGCCTCAGACCACCTTGGCTTCGTGCATGGCGGCGATCTGGTCCTTGTTGTAGCCGAGCTGGGCCAGGACCTCGTCGGTGTGCTCGCCGAGCAGCGGGGAGCCGGTGACCTCGACCTTCATGTCGGAGAACTTGATCGGGCTGCCGACGGTCAGGTACTTGCCGCGCACCTTGTGGTCGACCTCGACGACCGTGCCGCTGGCGCGCAGCGACGGGTCGTTGGCGATCTCCTTCATCGACAGGACCGGAGAGCAGGGGATGTCGAACTTGCGCAGGATGTCGACGGCCTCGAACTTGGTCTTGTCCTTCAGCCAATCCTCGATCACCGCGAAGATGTCGAAGATCTTGTCCTGGCGCGCCTCGGCGGTGTTGTAGGCCGGGTCGTCGATCCACTCCTCGCGGCCGAGAGCCTTACAGATCGGCGCCCAGGCATGGCCCTGGATGGTGAAGTAGATGTAGGCGTTGGGATCGGTCTCCCAGCCCTTGCACTTCAGCACCCAGCCCGGCTGGCCGCCGCCGCCGGCATTGCCACCGCGCGGAACCACGTCGGTGAACTTGCCGTGCGGGTACTGCGGGTATTCCTCCAGATAGCCGACGCGGTCGAGGCGCTGCTGGTCGCGCAGCTTGACGCGGCAGAGGTTCAGCACGCTGTCCTGCATCGACACGGCGACCTTCTGGCCCTTGCCGGTCTTGGTGCGGGCCATCAGGGCGGTCAGGATGCCGATGGCGAGGTGCATGCCGGTGTTGCTGTCGCCGAGAGCGGCGGCGGACACGGTCGGCGGGCCATCCCAGAAGCCGGTGGTCGACGCGGCGCCGCCGGCGCACTGGGCGACGTTCTCATAGACCTTCAGGTCCTGGTAATGGTGGCCGTCGCTGAAGCCCTTGACCGAGGCGACGATCATGCCGGGGTTCAGTTCGCGGATCTTGTCCCAGCTGAAGCCCATACGGTCGAGCGCGCCGGGGCCGAAATTCTCCACCAGCACGTCGGATTCGCGGATCAGACGGGTCAGGACTTCCTTGCCTTCGGCGGTCTTGGTGTCCAGCGTCAGGGAGCGCTTGTTGCTGTTGAGCATCGTGAAATAGAGCGCGTCGGCGTCCGGGATGTCACGCAGCTGGTTGCGGGTGACGTCGCCGGCGCCCGGACGTTCGACCTTGATCACGTCCGCGCCGTACCAGGCCAGAAGCTGGGTGCAGGCGGGGCCGGCCTGCACATGGGTGAAGTCGATGATCTTAATGCCTTCAAGCGGCTTGGTCATGACTGCAACACTCCCTTTTTTCACGTAGTTTCAGATTGTCTCTTGGACTTGCTCTTCTGCCCGGCCGGGCCACGCCCGGAGATCAGGGGGGCGTCGAGGTCGCTATCGGCCGGAATTCGCTAATTGCCGCCAGATGCCGTCAGCCGGCCGCCGCTTCGAGTTCGGTGAGGCGGCGGCGCAGTTTCCGTTCTTCGGTCCAGCGGGCGGTTTCGTCCCGCACCACGGCGACGATCCCGGTCACTCCACCGTCGGTCCCGCGCAAAAGCGCGACGGTGAAGGCGATCGACAGGCTGTGCCCGTCCTTGTGGACCGCCGGAACCCGCAGCAGGTCATGGCCGTAGCGGGTCTCGCCGGTGGCCATGGTCTTTTCGTAGCCGTCCCAATGACGCTGGCGCTGGCGTTCGGGAATGATGATGTCGAGCGACTTGCCCATCGCCTCGTCGGCGGTGAAGCCGAACATCCGTTCCGCCGCCGCATTCCACAGGATGATGGCGCCGGTCGGGTCGGACACGATGACGGCGTCGCCGATCACCGCCACCAACTGTTCGCAATCCACAACCGCGGGCGAACCCGCTGCTGCTGTCTGTTCCATGTCGATCTCCTTGGCGCTCGCCCCCTCTTGGATTGGGCGCCGGGGGAGCCGGTGCGGCGGTGGCCCGTAAAGCGTGCCGCACTGACATTATCGATACCGTATACCAGATACCATCGACCATGCAAGAGGATTTGAGAGGGACCCGAACTGTGGTGGAAGCGAACAGATCGGGGGAGAGGTCAAGCGATGACCGCCGCAGCAGGAATTGGCCGGAGAGGGGAAGCTGAGGATTTGCTGAAAGTTCCAATCAATTGTAATCGAATGATTATCTGACATAGCGTAAGGTTGGCGGCGTCCGACCGGAGGGACCGCCGGAGTTCGATCTTCTGACATCGATGGGGAATGGAATGGCCGCGTTCGACAGCTATTGTGTGGCGCCGTTCAAGCAGCGCATGCCGATCCAGCGGCTGTTTCCCGCGGACCACGAGGTCAACAGCGGCATCTGCTTCGGCCTCAGTCTTGAGTGGATCGCGCGCCACCGCTCGCACAAGGGCGAAACGTCGAAGGCGCGCATCGCCTACATCGACCTGGACAACACGATCCTGCACGCCAGCATCAAGCAGCGCCTTTACGGCGCCGAACTGAGCCACGATCTGGACCTGTCCTCCGAGCAGCTCGGATCACGCAACCAGGCGATGGCGCAGGCCGGGTTCAAGATCGCATCGACCAAGACGGAATGGGTGAGCGCCACCAATCCCGAAAGCGTCAAGGAGGTGATGAAGGCGATCAGCACCGCCACCGCCAGCCCCCACACCTATCACGTCGTCACCATGATCTTCGAACAGCGGGGGATGGCGCACGCGACCTGCTGCTACAAGTCCGGCGGCAAGGCTTTCGGTTTGGGATCGCACCTGTATTTCTTCGATCCCAACTTCGGCGAATACAAGGCGTCCAGCGGCAGCGTCGGCGATCTGTTCGCCGGACTGGTCGACCGATACCGCAACTTCGTGAAGCGGGACGGGTCGACCGTCGACTATAAAGTAAAGGAGTTCGTGGTGCAGAGCATCTCGTTCAATTGATCTGGGCAATTGACCGGACGATTGCCCGGCCAATTGAACAGGAACCCGATCGAGATCAGCCCACCAGGCTGAAGAAGGGCATCGACGCGTATTTGCTGGACTTGATGTTGGCGACCACCTTGTCCTGCGAATGGCCGCCGGTGGAGAGGGTCGCCGGCAGCTTGATCACCTTGCCGACCGCCTTCGACGATTTGCTGATCGGGTCCCATTGCAGGTTGAAGTTGATGATCTGCTTTTCGATGGACGCCAGATCTTCGGTGGGCACCCGGACATAGGGGCCGTGGATGATGCCGCCGCGCACCATCTTCGACACCGTCGGCGCATTGAAGGCGCAGCAGGGCAGCGCGGTCTCGACCGCGACGATGGTGGCGATGGCGCCGCCCAGCGAATGGCCGCACAGGATCGGACGGGCGGCGCCCAGCAGCATCTTCGCCTGTTCCAGCAGAAGATGGGCGGCACGGATGCCGGCGGGCAGGCTTTCGATCGTGTAGAGCGCGATGTCGGTCTTCAGGTTCTTGGTGCCGGCCATCTGGCCCGACGTGCTGCTGCCGACCGCCGTGCCGCGATAGGCGATGATGTACTGGTCGGAGTGCTTTTCCTGATAGACGGCGCCGAAGAAGCCGACGTCGATATCTTCATGGGTGAAGATCACCTGGAAGCCGGGCGGAGACCGCCGTGCCCCGTCCGCCTTGTTGAAGGCGGCGGCGTCGTTGCCGCGGCCCTTCTGGAAATTGTAGACGGTGTTCGCGGCAACGGCCAGATCGAGGATATTGACCGGCATGATGGCGCCCTTCGTCGTAAACGGGAAGCCGAGACAATACCGGCACGCAGGGGCTGTCAACGAACCGGAGCGATTGTTATCGGCATTTGTGTTTTTGTTTTGGTTGTAAGCGCGGTTTCGGTCGCATCGGCAAAAGAAAAGGGCGCCTCGCGGCGCCCTTCCTTGCGTCATTGAACCCGGTTTTCCGGATCAGACGTCCAGCAGCAGGCGGCGCGGATCCTCGATCAGCTCCTTGATGCGGACGAGGAAGGTGACCGCCTCCTTGCCGTCGATGATGCGGTGGTCGTAGGACAGCGCCAGATACATCATCGGGCGGACCTCGATCTTGCCGCCGACGACGACCGCGCGGTCCATCGTCTTGTGCATGCCGAGGATGGCCGACTGCGGCGGGTTGATGATCGGGGTCGACATCAGCGAGCCGTAGACACCACCGTTGGAGATGGTGAAGGTGCCGCCGGTTAGCTCGTCCATCGACAGCTTGCCGTCGCGGCCCTTCTTGCCGAGAGCGGCGATGGTGCCCTCGACGCCGGCGAAGTCCAGCTTGTCGGCGTCGCGGACGACCGGAACCACCAGACCCTGCGGCGTGCCGACGGCGACGCCGATGTCATAGTAGTTCTTGTAGACGATGTCGGTGCCGTCGATCTCGGCGTTGACGGCCGGGATCTCCTTCAGGGCCTGGACGGCGGCCTTGACGAAGAAGGACATGAAGCCGAGCCGCACCTTGTGGCGCTTTTCGAAATAGTCCTTGTACTCGGCGCGCAGAGCGATCGCCGCCGACATGTCCACCTCGTTGAAGGTGGTCAGCATGGCGGCGGAGTTCTGGGCCTCCTTCAGACGCTCGGCGATGCGCTGGCGCAGGCGGGTCATGCGGACGCGCTCTTCCTGCGCGGCCCGCGGACGGTCGCCCTGGGTGCCGGCGGCCCACACCATCTTCGGCGCCGGAGCCGGGGCCGGAGCGGCCGGCTTGGCGGCCGGGGCGGCCAGCACGTCGCCCTTGGTCACACGGCCATCCTTGCCCGAACCGGCGATGGACGAGCCGTCGATGCCCTTCTCGTCCGCCAGCTTGCGGGCGGCCGGGCCCGAAGCGGCCAGGTTGCCGGGAGCGGCGGCGGCCGGAGCCGGGGCCGGCGCGGCGGCCGGAGCCGGAGCAGCGGCGGGCGCCGGGGCAGCAGCAGCCGGAGCGGCGCCGGCGCTGGCGCCCTCGTTGATGACGCCCAGCAGGGCGCCGACCTCGACGTTCGCCCCTTCCGGAGCGACGATCTCGGCCAGCACGCCGGCAGTCGACGCGTTCACCTCAAGCGTGACCTTGTCGGTCTCCAGCTCGACCAGCGCCTCGTCCATGGCGACGGCCTCGCCGGCCTTCTTCAGCCAGCGGGCAACCGTCGCCTCGGAGACGGACTCACCCAGCGTGGGGACCTTGATGTCGGTAGCCATTCTTTATCCTCGTTCGTCTTCTTGTTCGCTTGGGTGATGGTCAGCGGACCGTCAGGGCTTCGTCCAGAAGCTTGGCCTGCTCCTGGTTGTGACGCTTCAGCAGGCCGGTCGCCGGCGAGGCGGTGGCCGGGCGGCCGACATAGGACGGGCGGCCGGCCTTGTGGCCGACGTCCTTCAGCACGGCTTCCAGGCGGCGGTCGGCGAAGAACCAGGCGCCCTGGTTCTCCGGCTCTTCCTGGCACCAGACCAGCTCGGCGTTCGGATACTTGGCGAACTCGGCCGCCAGAGCGTCCTTCGGGAACGGGTAGAGCTGTTCCAGGCGCAGGATGACCACGTCCTTGATGCCGCGGCTCATGCGCTCCTGCAGCAGGTCGTAATAGACCTTGCCGGAGCACACCACGATGCGGCGGATCTTGTCGTTGGCGGCCAGATCGTTGGCGGTCTCGCCCAGCACGCGGTGGAACGTGCTGCCCGGCCCCATCTCCGACAGGTCGGAGATGCACAGCTTGTGGCGCAGCAGCGACTTCGGCGTGAACAGGACCAGCGGCTTGCGGAAACTGCGGCGGATCTGGCGGCGGAAGACGTGGAACAGGTTGGCCGGCGTCGTCACGTTGCAGATCTGCCAGTTGTCCTCGGCGCACATCTGCAGGAAGCGTTCCGGACGGGCGGACGAGTGTTCCGGACCCTGGCCCTCGTAGCCGTGCGGCAGCAGCATCACCAAGCCGGACATGCGCAGCCACTTGGACTCGCCCGACGAGATGAACTGGTCGATGATGGTCTGGGCGGTGTTGGCGAAGTCGCCGAACTGCGCCTCCCACAGCACCAGATTGTGCGGCTCGGCCAGCGAATAGCCGTATTCGTAACCGACGACGGCGGCTTCCGACAGCGGGCTGTCATGGACCTCGAAGGTCGCCTGATCCGGGCTGACGTGGCAGAGCGGGACGTACTTCTCTTCGGTGTTCTGGTCGTACATCACCGCATGGCGGTGCGAGAAGGTGCCGCGGCCGGAATCCTGGCCCGACAGGCGGACGCCGGTGCCCTCGGCCACCAGCGTGGCGTAGGCCAGCGCCTCGGCGGTCGCCCAGTCGATGCCTTCGCCCGACTCGAGCGTCTTCTTCTTGGCTTCCAGCTGGCGCGCGATCTTGGAGTTGATCGCGAAGTTCTTCGGGTACTCGCAGAGCTTGAAGCCGATCTGCTTCAGCTTGTCGATGTCCACGCCGGTCTCGCCGCGGTGGGCGGAGTTGGCACCCTGCGCCTGCAGGCCGGCCCACTTGCCTTCCAGCCAGTCGGCCTTGTTCGGCTTGTAGGTGCTGGACGCCTCGAACTCACCCTCCAGCTTCTTCATGAAGTCCTGGGTGATCTGGTCGCCCTCGGCCTGGGTGATCACGTTCTCCTCGACCAGCTGCTTGGCGTACAGCTCGCGCGTGGTCGCGTGGGCACGGATCTTCTTGTACATCAGCGGCTGGGTGAAGCCCGGCTCGTCGCCCTCGTTGTGGCCGTGGCGACGGTAGCAGACCATGTCGATCACGACGTCCCGCTTGAACTTCTGGCGGAACTCGATGGCGATGCGGCTGACATGGACGACGGCTTCGGGATCGTCGCCGTTCACGTGGAAGATCGGCGCCTGCACCATCTTGGCCATGTCGGAGCAGTACACGCCCGACCGCGAATAGGTCGGGTTGGTGGTGAAGCCGATCTGGTTGTTGATGATGAAGTGCATGGTGCCGCCGGTGCGGTAGCCGCGCAGCTCCGACAGGCCCAGCGTCTCGGCCACGATGCCCTGGCCGGCGAAGGCGGCGTCGCCGTGGATCAGCACGCCCATCACCTGCTCGCGCTCGAGATCGCGGCGCTGCTGCTGCTTGGCGCGCACCTTGCCCAGCACGACCGGGTTGACCCATTCCAGGTGGGACGGGTTGGCGGTCAGCGACAGGTGGACGATGTTGCCGTTGAAGTCACGGTCCGACGAGGTGCCGAGATGGTACTTCACGTCGCCCGAACCCTGGACGTCCTGCGGGCTCGACGGGTTGCCCTGGAACTCCGAGAAGACGGCGGAGAAGGGCTTGCCCATGAAGTTGGTCAGCACGTTCAGACGGCCGCGGTGGGCCATGCCGACGACGACTTCCCGGAGGCCGAGCTGGCCGCCGCGCTTCAGGATCTGCTCCAGCGCGGGGATCATCGACTCGCCGCCCTCAAGGCCGAAGCGCTTGGTGCCGGTGTATTTCAGCTGCAGGAACTTCTCGAAGCCCTCGGCCGCGGTCAGGCGCTCCAGGATGGCGCGCTTGCCGTTCACCGTGAAGTCGGTGTGGTTGCGGCCGCCCTCGATGCGCTCCTGGATCCAGGCCTTCTCTTCCGGGTCCTGGATGTGCATGAACTCGACGCCGATCGTCCCGCAATAGGTCTTGTGCAGGATCTCGAGGATCTGGCGCAGCGACGCCGTTTCCAGGCCGAGCGAGTAGTTCAGGAAGATCGGACGGTCGAGGTCGTCCGGACCGAAGCCGTAGGTCGCCGGATCCAGTTCCGGGTGCGGCTCGCGCTTTTCCAGGCCCAGCGGGTCGAAATGCGCGTTCATGTGGCCGCGGACGCGGAAGACGCGGATCAGCATCAGGGCGCGGATGCTGTCCAGCGTGGCGGCGCGCAGCTGCTGCGGGCTGATGCCGCCATAGACCTGCTGGGTGTGGGCCAGCATGGCGCCGTTTGCCGGGCCGTTCATCGCGGCGGCGGCGCCATTGGGAGCGGCGCCGTTGGGGAGACCGACGATGAAGCTCTCGGCGACCGGGTCGCGCTTGGCCTTGGGGTCCTCCAGATCGGACACGGTCCAGGACGCGCCGCGCAGCTCGTCCAGGACGGCGCGCGAATCCTCGTCCAGATCCTGGAAGAAGCTGTTCCAGCTGGGGTCGACGGCGGCCGGGTTGGACAGGTAGCTGGCGTAGAGTTCGGCGACGTAACCGGCGTTCGAGCCGAAGAGGAACGAGGTCTGTTCCAGATTTGCCGACATGGTTTCACCTCGGGCGTGGACCCGGGTCCCTGTGGGAGATGGTTTTAAGGCGGAAGGGGACGGGGGATCGTTGGATCCCCATGTGCCAGCGCCGGCGGGGAGACCGCCGACGCTTGCATATGGGTCCCCAGGACCGTCCGTCCAGAGGGCCGACCAGAGAGGCGGCGGGCGGGGCACCGCAGCGTCCCGCCCGTCAGCCTCTTTCGAGGCGTCCTCTTTTCAAAGGCCGGAGGCCGTGGGCGTCACCTTGAGGCGACGCCCGCAGGCGATCAGCCCTTGAACACCTTCAGCATGGTGGAGCCCAGGCTGGCGGGGCTGTCGGCGACGGCGATGCCGACCGACTTCATGAAGTCGATCTTGAAGTCGGCG
>NZ_LGQY01000008.1:0-43339 GCF_003116065.1 Azospirillum sp. TSO5
TCAATGCCATGGTCCGAGACAACAAGGAATGGGAGGCAATGCCACACTCACCATGAAAACAACATGGTTGCTCCCCCGCTAACGCGGGAGAGGGGGTAGGACGCTTGTCAGAACAACTGAGACGCAGTGCGGCGGCAGTCCCCTCTCCCACCGAAGGTGGGGGAGGGTTAGGGAGGGGGCAGCCGTTCGCCCTTTAAGCCCCGCCGCCCTCGCGCTGGGTCTGTTCGATAATGTCCTCGCGCTCGCCCATCTCCTCCCACTTCTGCTGAACGGGCTTGTCGGGATCGCCGGAGGCCTTGCCGGTCTTGTCGACCAGTTTGTCCTCGATTCGCTGGGCGGCGTCTGACGGCGCGTCGGAGGTCACGGATTTGGAGCGGTCCTGGTCGGCCATGATGGCGGTCTCCCGAAAAGATGGTTGACCACCCAAACACTCACGGCGCGACAAAGTTCACGCACCGACGCGGAACGCCTCGGCCAATCGTTCCACCAGGGCATCGGCCTCCGCCGCCTCATAGGGTTCGGCATGGCCGGACCCCCAAACCGGCCCCGGCCATGCCGGATCGCCCCGCGTCCGGCCGATCACGTGGACGTGCAGTTGCGGCACCATATTGCCCAGCGCCCCGACATTCATCTTGTCCGGCGCGAACAGCCGCTCCACCACGCGGGATGCCTGCGCGATCTCCCGCATCAGCGTCGCCTGATCGACTTCCTCCAGCCGGTGGATCTCCACGGCCCCCTCGCGCATCGGCACCAGGATCAGCCAGGGCCACAGCCGGTTGTTCATCAGCAGCACCCGGCACAGCCCCAGATCGATCACAGGGCGGGTGTCGGCCCGTAGCCGTTCGTTAAGGGAAAACATGCTTCACTCCATTCATGGCCTGTGCCGGGCGCCACCGGGGAATAATCCGGAGGCTGCCCTGTTATAGCCGGCAGTGGCGGGGCAACCGCGAAGCTTGTATAGATTGCCGTGCGCGCCGGCCATACGGCGCAGCGGCATTCGTTGGACGATTGTAGAGTTCGGTCCGAGGACATGGTCGGGGCGGCAACGGTCCCCTTGCGCCATATCCACGGGCCGTATCCATGTTTTCTGGTGCGGCGAGCGAGAACGACCCACATGCGCAAATCGGCCTTTGCGGTTCTGATCCTGGTGATCCTCGGCAACATCGCCTTCTGGGCGCTGTGGAACCGACCGGTGGACGAGCGGTCCTGGGCGGGCGCCATCACCGGCGTCGCCTATACCCCCTTCCACTCGGACAAGAGCCCGTCGAAGGGCGACAAGGCGTCCGCCGAGGACATCGAACAGGACATGGACGCGCTGGAAGGCGCGGTAAAGGCCGTCAGAACCTATTCGACCACCGACGGCTCCGAAATGGTGGCGGCCATTGCCGCCAAGCACGGGCTGCCGGTCACCGCCGGCGCCTGGACGACCGGCAAGCCGGAGATCGACGAGCCCGAACTGGCCGGCCTGATCAAGCTGGCCCGCGCCAACAGCAACGTGCGCCGCGTCCTGGTCGGCAACGAAGCGATCCTGCGCGCAGACCTGACCGTCCCGCAGGCCATCGAATACATCAAGCGGGTGAAGAAGAAGGTCAACGTCCCGGTCTCCATCGCCGAGCCGTGGCACGTCTGGCTGAAGAATCCCGAACTGGCCGACGCGGTCGACTTCCTCGCCGTCCACCTGCTGCCCTATTGGGAAGGCGTCCCGGTCGACCAGTCGGTCGACTACGCCATGTTCCGCTACAACGAGCTGAAGGCGAAGTTCCCGAACAAACACATCCTGATCGGCGAGATCGGCTGGCCGGCCGATGGACCGTGGCGCCGCGGCGCCGAGGCCAGCCAAGTCAATCAGGCCAAGTTCATCCGCAACTTCCTGAACGTCGCCGCCCAGAACAAGCTCGACTACTTCATCATGGAAGCCTTCGACCAGCCGTGGAAGCGGGAGATCGAGGGCACCGCCGGCACCAGCTGGGGCCTGTGGGATTATCAGCGCAACCCGAAGTTCCCGATGATCGGCGGGGTGCACGAGGTCCGCAACTGGGAGATCAAGTGCGCCACCGCCATTGCGCTGGGCTTCCTGCCGCTGGTGTTCTTCCTGTGGCGCCGCAGCGACCTGAAGATCGGCGGCCAGATTTTCTATGGCGCGCTGATCCAGGCCGTGGCCTCCGTCCTTGTCTTCACCGTCAGCGCGGCGTCCGCCGCCGGCCTGGCGCTCACCACCGAAATCGCCTGGGGCCTGCTGATCTTCTGCCAGCTGGTGCTGTTCGCGGTCATGCTGATCGACGGCATGGAGCTGACGGAGGTCGTCTGGCAGCATAAGTTCAAGCGCAAGTTCATCCCCTGCTCCGCCGCCCCGCTGCCCAATGCGGCGAAGGTGTCGATCCATGTGCCCTGCTACAACGAGCCGCCGCACATGGTCATGCAGACGCTGGACGCGCTGGCCAACCTGGATTACCCGAATTACGAAGTCCTGCTGCTGGACAACAACACCAAGGATCCGGCGGTCTGGCGTCCGATCGAGGAATATTGCAAGAAGCTGGGACCGAAGTTCCGCTTCTTCCATCTCGACAACTGGCCGGGCTTCAAGGCCGGTGCGCTGAATTTCGGTCTGGCTCAGACCGCCCCCGATGCCGAACACATCGCCGTCATCGACAGCGACTATCAGGTCCATCCCGACTGGCTGAAGGCGACGATTCCGCACTTCAACCGGCCGGAGGTCGGCTTCGTCCAGTCGCCGCAGGACTATCGCGAGTGGGAACACGACCTGTTCCAGCGCATGACCAACTGGGAATATGCCGGCTTCTTCCACATCGGCATGATCCAGCGCAACGAGCGCAACGCGATCATCCAGCACGGCACCATGACCATCATCCGCAAGTCGGCCCTGGAAAAGGTCGGCCGCTGGGGCGAATGGTGCATCACCGAGGACGCCGACCTCGGCCTGCGCCTGTTCGAGCATGGCTATGAGGCCGTCTATATGCCGGAGAGCTATGGCAAGGGGCTGGTTCCCGACAGCTTCTCCGCCTACAAGACGCAGCGCTTCCGCTGGGCCTACGGCGCCGTGCAGATCCTGAAGCACCATTGGCGCCAGCTGTCGCCGGGTGCGAAGGAGCTGACCACCGGCCAGAAGTACCATTTCATCACCGGCTGGCTGCCCTGGTTTGCTGACGCCGCCCATATGGTGTTCGGCATCGCCGGCATCATCTGGTCCATCGGCCTGATGGCATTCCCGAAATATTTCGAGTTCCCGCCCAACGTCTTTATGATCCCGACGCTCAGCGTCTTCGCCTTCAAGGTCGGCGCTTCGCTCTGGCTCTACGAGGCGCGGGTGAAGTGCGGCTTCTGGGACAAGGTCGGGGCGGCGGTGGCCGGCATGGCGCTGACCCATACGGTCGGCCGCGCTATGTGGCTGGGCATCTTCACCTCCGGCCGACCCTTCGTCCGCACACCGAAGTGCGAGAACCAGCCGGCGCTGATGCAGGCCTTCCTGATGGCGCGCGAGGAGCTGGTGCTGCTGGTGTCGCTGTGGGGCGCGGCGCTGGCCATCGTCATGGTCTTCGGCCACGAGAACCGCGACGCCTTCATGTGGTCGGGTCTGCTGGTGGTACAGTCGCTGCCCTATCTGGCGGCCTTCATCACCGCGCTGATCAACGTCTTCCCCACTATCGGCTTCGGCAAGAGCAAGCCGGAAGCCGCCGACGGCGCCGTGAGTGCCGGGGCCGGTGACTGACCAATGGGAGCCGGCGCTTTCGCATTGACGAAAGCGCCGGCTCTGCCAGACTTGACCGCCAGGGAGAACCAAACCCGGGAGGCGGCTCATGTCCGGCAATCTCACCTCCGGGCGCGGCATCGGCCCGCCGGAGTTCAGCGTCCGCACCACTGCAGGCGTCGAGCGGAGCGGCAACGCCACCGACCGCAACAGCCGCCGCAACCCCCGCCAGGAGCGGCACGACCGCGAGCAGGAGCGGCGAGACCACAACCCGCCCAACCCGCAGCGCCGCCGCCTCTATGACCTTCTGTTCGACGAGGTCGACCAGTTCGACGGGTTGGACGAGCGTCAGCGGACAAGGCTGAAGGACAATCTCCGCAGCCATCTGTCCAGCCGAGCACCGCCACCCCCGGCCGCTCCACCCCCGGTCCACCATGACGAAGAGGCGCTGGCCGAAGCCCTGCTGAAGGACCCGGCGGCAGAGGTCCCCGTCGATCCGGAGCACATCGTCCAGGCTGCCATCGCCGCCGCACCGGAGTTGGACCCGGAAACCGCGCGTCTGGCGGAACAACTGCGCGACTGCCTATCCCGCAACAGCGACCGCGCCCGCAAGGTGGCGGTCTACCTGCATTTGCTGCTGACGCTGGAAGGAGCCTTCCGGCCGCATATGGTGGTGGATGTGTAGGTCTCGGCTGGCGAATGCCCCCTCCCCAACCCTCCCCCGCTTCGCGGGAGAGGGAGTTGAGCGCGATAGCGGCGGAGTTCCCTCTCCCGCGGAACGCGGGGGAGGGTTAGGGAGGGGGCACCCGGCAGCCGACACTTCTCCAAAACGGAAAAAGCCCCGCCTCCCTTTCGGAAGGCGGGGCCTTTCACGTCACATACCCTGGCGTTACTCCGGAGTGGAGGCTTCGCCGTCGGCTTCCGGGGTGCCCATCATCGCATCGGCGACCAGACCGGCGTTGCCGCGGATCTTGGCCTCGATCGCATCGGCCATCTCGGGGTTGTTGCGCAGGTAGGTCTTGGCGTTCTCGCGGCCCTGGCCGATGCGGGTGCCGTCATAGCTGAACCACGCACCCGACTTGTCGACCACGCCGGCCTGGATGCCGAGGTCGAGCAGTTCGCCCACCTTCGACACGCCCTCGCCGTACATGATGTCGAACTCGACCACGCGGAACGGCGGGGCCATCTTGTTCTTCACCACCTTGACGCGGGTCTGGTTGCCGACGACGGTGTCGCGGTCCTTGATCGAGCCGATGCGGCGGATGTCGAGGCGAACGGAGGCGTAGAACTTCAGCGCGTTGCCGCCGGTCGTCGTCTCCGGATTGCCGAACATCACGCCGATCTTCAGGCGGATCTGGTTGATGAAGATCACCAGGCAGTTCGACTTCGAGATTGAGCCGGTCAGCTTGCGCAGGGCCTGGCTCATCAGGCGGGCATGCAGGCCGACATGGCTGTCGCCCATCTCGCCTTCCAGTTCGGCGCGCGGAACCAGCGCGGCCACCGAGTCGACCACCAGCACGTCGATGGCGCCGGAGCGCACCAGCGTGTCGGCGATCTCCAGCGCCTGCTCGCCGGCGTCCGGCTGGGAGATCAGCAGCTCGTCGATGTTGACGCCCAGCTTGCGGGCATAGGACGGGTCGAGCGCGTGTTCCGCGTCGACGAAGGCGCAGGTGCCGCCGGCCTTCTGGGCCTGGGCGATGGCGTGCAGCGCCAGCGTCGTCTTGCCCGAGCTTTCCGGCCCGTAGATTTCGATGATGCGGCCCTTCGGCAGGCCGCCGATGCCCAGCGCGATATCGAGACCCAGGGAGCCGGTGGAGATGACCTCCGTCTCGACCAAGTTCTCACGGGCGCCAAGCTTCATGATCGAGCCCTTGCCGAACGCGCGTTCGATCTGGCTCAGGGCGGCATCGAGCGCCTTCTGCTTGTCCATGGAATCCTTCTCGACCAAACGAAGCTGTGCGGACGACATGCCCGGTACCCCTCTCTTAGAACACACGGTCGGCGCTCTTGCAACGAGGCTGAATGTACTCTCTTCGTTCTCATTTGCAAGGCCTGATGTTGCCTGTGCGTTCCTATTTTACGGGGTATGTCCGGGCATACCGTTGTGGCCGGATTCGCCCCTCACCGTCCGTCGCGGATGACCTCCTTCACCTTGGAGGCCAGTTGCTTCAGCGAGAATGGCTTGGGCAGGAAATGGGCGACTTCGACGCCGTCGATCTCGCCCAGCCGGTCCTCGGCATAGCCGGAGATGAAGATCACCCGCATCTCCGGGCGCAGCTTGCGAACATGACGGGCGAGCGTCGGACCATCCATCTGCGGCATCACCACGTCGGTGATCAGCAGGTCGATGGAGGCGCCGTTGGTCTCGATCTGCTGCAGTGCCGCCTCGCCGTTCTTGGCCTCCAGCACCTGATAGCCCTTGTTGCGCAGCGCGCGGGCGGAGAAGACGCGCACGGCGTCCTCGTCCTCCACCAGCAGGATGGTGCCGGTGCCGGTCAGGTCGCTGCCGCGCCGCTCGCGCGGTTCGGCGGTGTCGACCGGGCGCAGCTCGCCCTGGTGGTGCGGCAGCAGGATGGTGAAGGTCGTGCCCTCCCCCACCGCCGAATCGACCAGCACGAAGCCGCCGGTCTGCCGGACGATGCCGTACACCGTCGACAGGCCGAGCCCGGTACCCGACCCGACCTCCTTGGTCGTGTAGAAGGGCTCGAAGATGCGCTGCAGATTCTCGCGCGCGATGCCGCAGCCGGTGTCGATCACCTCGATGGAGACATAGCTGCCGGATGGGATCGTCTCATGCTCCCGCCGTTCCGGCTGGTTGACGACGTAGTTGGTGGTGTTGATGGTCAGCTTGCCGCCGCCGGCCATGGCGTCGCGGGCGTTGACCACCAGATTGATGATGACCTGCTCCAGCTGGTTCTGGTCGACCTTGACCAGCCCCAGGTCGCGGCCGTGGATCATCTTCAGTTCGATGTTCTCGCCGATCAGCCGGCGCAGCAGGTTCGCCAATTCAGCCAGCACATCGGTCACATTGATGACGCGCGGCTGCAGGGTCTGCTGGCGAGAGAAGGCCAGCAGCTGCCTCACGAGGTTGGCGGCACGGTTGGCGTTCTGCTTGATCTGCATGATGTCGCTGAAGGACTGGTCGCCCGGCTTGTGCCGAAGCAGCAGCAGGTCGCAGAAGCCGATCATCGCCGTCAGCAGGTTGTTGAAGTCGTGCGCCACGCCGCCGGCCAGCTGGCCGACCGCCTGCATCTTCTGCGACTGGGCGAACTGGGCCTCCAGACTCTTGCGCTCGGTCATGTCGATGAAGTGCAGGATCAGGCCGACCCCATCCGCCCTGCCGCCATCAGCTTTTCCGCCATCCGTGCGGCCATCGGTGCGCACCGGGTTGGCGAGCCGCCGGGCGTAGAGCTGGGCCGTCAGTTCCCGCCCGCCGGACAGCCGCACCTCCAGCGGGTGGGCCGGATCGGCGCCGCCCTGCACCGATTTCAGCCGCGCAGTCACCGCCTCACGCTCCGCCGGAACGATCAGGTCGGCCATCGGGCGGTTGATGACGCTGCCCGCCTCGCTGCCGATCAGCGCCAGGAAGGCCTCGTTGCATTCGGTCAGCTGGCCGGTCTCGTTGACCAGGGCGATCCCGATCGGCGCGTCTTCGAAAAAGCGCTGGAAGCGCTGTTCGGACTGACGCAGGGCCTCCTGCCATTCCCGTTCGGGCGACAGGTCGCGCACGACCGACCGGGTGTGGATGGTGCCGTCGTCGGCCCGCACCACGCTCTGCGCCACCGCAACCTGGAAACGCCGGCCGCGCAGACCCACCATGGTCAGCTCGCCGCGCTGCTCGCCGCCACCGTGATCGAACAGGTCGAAGGGGGCCGCGGAGACCGGGGGCACGGCCAGGATGCGGTGCAGCCGCGATTCGCCGTCGGTCAGATCGCCGGGTGCCGCCTCCAGCCATTGCGCCAGTGTGGCGTTGACGAACAGGAAATGGCCGTTCTGATCGACCGAGAAGAAGCCGACCGGCGCATGCTCCATGAAGTCGGCCAGCTTGGCCTGCTCGCGCAGCATCACATGCTCAAGCTCACGTCGGGCGGTGATGTCCTCGATCCGCCAATGGACGGAGCCGGGGAAGCCGGCGACCGGCTGCCCCTGCACCTTGCGCCATTCCGGCGGGCGGTTGTCCAATGCCGGGATCGCCAGCTCTGCCGAAGCGGCGGCACCGGCCCTCACCCGCTCACGCAGGCGGCGGAACTCGCGCGCGCTGTCGGGGTCGCCGGAAAACTGGCGCGCCAGGGCGTCCAGCGGCCGTTCGCCGCGGCGCCAGCCCGCCAGTTCGCGGAAGGCCGCATTGACGAACACCACCTCGTCGGCCCCGTCGCAGACCAGCTGCCCGGCCGGCATCCCTTCCAGCGCGCCGCTCAGCAGCGCGCCGATCCGCGCCGACCGCCGCACCATCGACACGCTTCGGCCAATCAGCAGCGCCACGCCCACCGCCGCCAGCCCGGCGCCCAGCCAGCCGACTTCGTCGCGGTCCAGCAGCAGGCCGGCGGCCAGCACCAGCAGCCCGGCCGGCGCCAGCGCATATTGGATGAGCATCAGCACTCCGCCGGACGACGCCCGGTGGTTCGCTGCATTGCGTGCGGTGTCGGAAAGGGAAGTTGTGTCGTCCACCAATACTCCAAACCCCACACGGTCTTCCTGGGAGTTGCCCCGGACCGGATGTTACCGACCGGGCATCTCCGTCGCGCCACCTGCGATGGTCGGCCGCTCCACCGGTCCCGTCAACCGTTACGGAGCCGGATCAGTTGCGCAGCGCCCGCCCTTTGAGCTTGAAGACATAGGTAATGACTTCGGCGACCGCCCGATAGTGCTCGGACGGAACTTCTTCGTCGATATCGCAAGCGGCATAGAGCGCACGGGCGAGGGGCGGGTTTTCTATGACCGGAACATTGTTCGATTCGGCGATCTCGCGAATCTTGAAGGCGACCTGATCGACACCCTTCGCCAGGACCATCGGCGCGCCCATCTGGGTCGGGTCGTATTTCAGCGCGACCGCAAAGTGGGTCGGGTTGGTGACCACCACGTCGGCGTTCGGCACCGCGGCCATCATGCGCTTGCGCGCGCGCTCGAACCGGATCTGCCGGATGCGGCCCTTGACGACGGGATCGCCTTCCTGCTGCTTGTGCTCGTCCTTCACCTCCTGCTTGGTCATCTTCATCTTCTTGTCGAACTGCTGCTTCTGCCACAGGAAGTCGCCGGCAGCGATGAAGGTGAGGACCACCAGGACCCAGATCAGCAGCCGGTGGGCCAGCCCGTCCATCTGCAGCAGCATGGTGACGATGTCGATGCCGATATAGGCCTCGATTCCGCCGAACATCGGCACCAGCGCCATGTAGGCGACGCCGCCCACCACCGCCAGCTTGGCGATGCTTTTCAGAAGTTCCACCCCCTGGTTTGCCTTGAACATGTTCATCAGGCCGGGCAGCGGGTTCAGCTTGCCGAATTTCGGCGAGATCAGCTCCCAGGAGACGTGGAAGCCGGTCTGGCCGATGGTCGACACCACGCCGGCCACCACGAACAGCAGGATGGGCAGCCACAGCGCCCACATGACGTCGCGCATCACCCGGAACAGCAGCGCGCCGACCCCGGCGCGATCGAAGGTGAACTGGTCCAGATTCTCGAAATAGTAGTTCAGGCGGAAGACCAGCCCCTTCAGGGTGCCGGGGAGGATGGAGACCAGCACCACCAGCATCGCCGCGACCATCAACCAGTTCGCGGCCTCGCGAGTCATCGCGAACTGGCCCTGTTTGTGGGCCTCGTCGAGTTTCTTGGATGTCGGGTCCTCTGTTTTGGAGGACTCGTCCGCCTCTTCCGACACGGGCGTCCCCCCTCTACAGCGGCTTCAGGAATTCGATGAAGGTCGATTCGAAGCGCGACAGCCAGAACAGCATCATCGCGCCCAGCGTCAGCGCGAACATGAACAGGCCCAGCAGCACCTGGACCGAGGTGAACAGCTGGAACACCTGAACTTGCGGCGCCAGCTTGTTCAGCAGCCCCAGCGCCAGCGCGAACAACATGCCGGTGATCAGGAAGGGGGCGGACATCTGCACCCCCAGCATGAAGCTTTTCGACACCAGTTGCCCGACCACGTTCGCCATGTCGTCGATCGGGATCGCCGCCCCCGGCGTGAAGGTGGCGTAGCTGTCGACTACCGCCATGATCAACAGATGATGCAGGTCGGTGACGAAAATCAGCAGCAGCCCCAGCCAGCCCATCAGCGAGCCGGGCAGAGAGCCCGATGTCGCCAGCGCCGGGTTGAAGATCTGCGCGTTGGCAAGGCCGCTCTGCAGGCTGATGATGGTGCCGGCCACCTCCAGCGCGCCCATCAGCAGCCGCGCGATGGTGCCGAGGAAAATCCCCACCGTCATCTCGCCGGCAGCCAGCACCATCAGTTGGAACGGACTGCCGGGCATCGGCGGCAGCATCGGCCGGATCGCCGGCGCCACCAGCGTGCTGACCGCCAGCGCGAACAGCAGGCGCATGCGGGTGGGAACGAAGGCGTCGCCGATGGTGGGCATCACGCTGAAGGCGGTGCCGACCCGCATGAAGACCAACATCCAGACGAAGATCTGTTCGCCCAGAAGCTGCTGCAGGACGTTCATTGGCCTGCCGCGGCCGCGGTCGGCGCCGGGGGCGGCATCACGCCGGTGCCGGGCGTGAAGGGCGCACCGCCATTGTCGGTGGCGCCGACGCCGATCGCGACGATGCGGTCGGCGACCTCATGTTCGAAGAAGTCGGTCAGCTTGCCCAGCATGAAGGGCATCAGCAGGATGCTGAGGCCGAAGACCAGCAGCACCTTCGGCACCATGGCGAGGGTCTGCTCGCTGATCTGGGTAACCGCCTGGAAGATGGAGATGACGGTGCCGACCGCCATCATGATGACCAGAATCGGCCCGCAGACCATCACCAGCGTGACGATGGACGTGCGGCAGAGTTCGATGACTTCGGTCTCGTTCATGACGACTGGTTCAGAACGGCGGAGGGTGCGAAACGGACGCCGTCACATCGGCATGCGCAGGATTTCCTGATAGGCGTTCAGCACCTTGTCGCGCACGGCGGTGACGGTCTGCAGCGTCACCTCGGCATTGGTCACGGCCTGAACGACGTCGTTCAGGTCCGCCTTGCCGACGGCCGCCATGGCCGACATGTCCTCGCTCTTCTTCAGGGTGCCGATGCTTTCCTTGGCCGCCTGCTCCAGCACGTCGCCGAAGGAGAGGCCATCGCGCGCGGCCATGCCAGGGCCGGTCGTCTTGGCGGCGGTGGTGGCGTAGGCCGCGGCGGCGTTCAGCGGATTGATCATGGCGGCGGTTCCGGTCGGTCGGGAGGTTCAGGGGCGATTGAGCGGGACGAGATCAGGCGCGCAGGATGTCGATGGTGCGGGTCAGCATCTGGCGCGCGGTGTCGATGGCCGACAGGTTGGCTTCGTAGCTGCGCTGGGCCTCGCGCATGTCCATCGCCTCGACCACCGAATTGACGTTGGGCATCAGCACATAGCCATCGGCGTCGGCCGACGGGTGGGAGGGATCGTAGCGGCGCTGGAAATCGCTCTTGTCCACATCGACCTTGGCGACGCGGACCTTGTCGACGTCCATCGCACGGTCCAACTCGTTCTTGAAGATGACCGTCTTGCGCCGGTAAGGCAGATCGCCCGGCGTTTCCGCGGTGGTGTTGGCGTTCGCCAGATTCTCCGAAATGACCTTCAGGCGCGTGCCCTGCGCCTTCATGCCGGAGGCGGAAACCGCCATCGACTTGTAGAGATCCATCGCACCGCCTCCTCAAAAACCCGCCGGCAAATCCAAGCCGATCAACTGCCCGAGCGGATCGCCGACTTGATCATCGCCACCTGCTTTTTGTACAGGTTGGTGATGGTCTGGTAATCCATCGAATTCTGGCTCATCCGCATCATCTGGTCTTCCAGGACGACGTTGTTGCCGTCCGGCGCCGTCTCGTACGGATCACGCACCTTCTGTTCCTGCGCCATGCCGCCGGGACCGCGGGTGCCGGCCAGATGGGACGCGTTGGTCGCAACCGGGGTCAGCCGCCGGCTGTCGCCGAGCGCGTCGCGGAAGGTGAAGGGCTTCAGGTCGCGGCCCTTGTACTCAGGCGTATCGGCGTTGGCGATGTTCTGCGAGATGACTTCCTGACGCTGGGTCAGCCAGTCCATCTTGCGCGACATCAGTTTGAAGATGCCGAGATTACCGAGGTCCATGGCCCTGATCCCGCCCCAATGCCGCCGAACGCTGCCCAGGCCGGGCATCGTCACAGCCTCCGATGGTCGCCCGTTTGCGTTAACGAAGAATGAATCCCCGCATGTGGAACCGCGCAGACACCACGCCTTTACAGTTCGTTAAGCCTACCGGTCCAGGATGCGGCGCAGGAAGGACCCTTCGATAAGGCCGCCTGTTGTCCGCGCAAGCCCGCCCTCCCGCCTCACCGCCAGCCGGCAAGAGGCCGTCCCCTGCCCGGCGCCCGGTCGCGGTTGCGCTGAAATACCAACTGGGGACGGAGACGCTGCCGCGGATCGTCGCCACCGGCAAGGGAACGGTGGCGGAGCAGATCCTGGAGGTCGCCTTCGCCAACGGCGTGAAGGTGCGCGAGGACGCCGATCTGGTCGAGATCCTGTCCGCCATCGAGGTCGACAGCGACATCCCCGTCGAGGCCATCGCCGCGGTGGCGGAAATCCTCGCTTATGTCTACCGCGCCAACGGCACGATGCCGTCGGAACCGCACTCCGAGGACATCGTCGAGGAGGACAAGCCGTGACCCGTCCGCCAACCGCCTCCCCTTCGCCCGAAAGCACCGAGTCGGCCGGCCGGATCGCGGACCAGGCGGTGGCGCTGGGTGCAACGCTCGACGATGCGCGCACGCAGGCCGAGGCTGGGGTGCTGATCGACCTCGCCGGGCTGGAGGAGCGCGTCGCCCATCTTTGCCTCGCCGCCGAAGCCCTGCCGCGCGGTGAGGCGCGGACCCTGCTCGGCCCGCTCGGCGATCTGGTCGCGGCGCTGGCGCCGCTGGCCGCCGCGCTGACCGACCAGCAGGCCCGGCGGGAGGAAACCATCGCCGCCGCGCTGGCCGGCCGCGACGATCCGCACACCGCCCGCCAGCGTGCCGCCGCCGCCTATGGCCGCTCCGGGGGGCCGTCCGCTCCGGGCCGCCCCGACGATACGCCCTGACAGAGAAAGCCTGCCGTTTCCATGGATCTCGACCAGTATATCCGTTTCCTGATGGCGCTCGTCTTCGTGGTGGCGCTCATCATGGTCGTCGCCTGGGTGATGCGCCGGGTCGGCATGGCCGGCGGCACCGTACGCGGGCGCGCCCGCCAGCGCCGGCTGAGCGTGGTGGAGGCGCTGCCGATCGACGCCAAGCGGCGGCTGATCCTGGTCCGCCGCGACGACCGCGAGCATCTGATCCTGCTGAGCGCCAACGGCGACCTGCTGGTCGACAGCGCCCCGGCCGGGGGATTCGACACGGCGCTCGCCGGGACGGCCGATGCCCCCCCCGCTTCCGCGCCGGCCGGGAGCCAGCCGCGATGACGGCGGCCGTCCTGAGGCGCCTGCGATCCTGGTGGAAGCCGGCAGCCGCCGGGCTGGCGCTGGCGCTCGTCGTTGGCGTGGCGCTGGGGCTGAGCGCCGGGCCGGCGCTGGCGCAGAGCCTGACCTTCGACCTGGGCGACGCCGGCGGCACCGCCACCGGCCGCATCGTCCAGACCATCGGCCTGATCACGGTGCTGTCGCTGGCGCCGTCGATCCTCATCATGATGACGGCCTTCACCCGCATCGTCATCGTGCTGTCCTTCCTGCGCAACGCGCTGGGCGTGCAGCAGGTGCCGCCGACCACGGTGATGATGTCGCTGGCGCTGTTCCTGACCTTCTTCGTCATGGCCCCGGTGTTCGAGCGCAGCTACACCCAGGGCATCCAGCCGCTGATGAACCAGGAAATCGACGAGATGGAGGCGTTCCGCCGCACAGTGGCGCCCTTGCGCGATTTCATGCTGCATCACACCAGCGAGAAGGACCTGCGCCTGTTCATGGACATGGCCCGCCTGCAGAATGTGCAGGAGCCGAACGACATGCCGCTGCACGTCCTGGTCCCAGCCTTCATGATCTCGGAGATCAAGCGCGGGTTCGAAATCGGCTTCCTGCTGTTCCTTCCCTTCCTCATCATCGACATGGTGGTGTCGTCCATCCTGATGTCGATGGGCATGATGATGCTGCCGCCGACCATGGTCGCCATCCCGTTCAAGATCATCTTCTTCGTGCTGGTCGACGGGTGGTATCTGATCGCCGGTTCTCTGGCCCGGAGTTTCGGAACGCTTTGAGGGCGCCCGCATAGCGCGAACAGCCCTGCGCACTTCGTCGCAGCCCCCGGGCTTGGCCTTCGCGGCGCAAGCCCGCGCTGGCGTTGTGCGCAGTAAGCGCGTATGAGGAAAGGCGATGTGCGTCGGTGGGATGATTGGCAAGGACGCCGATCCCGCCGGATGGATCGACCGTTCGCAGCCGCCGAAGGGGCGACGGGCCGGGACATCGCCGCGATGGGCGCCATCGAACGACGGACCAACTTCGGACCGCAATCACTGCATGACTGATACCGCTTTGAAGGCCGCGCCGCCCGACTCCGGCAAGCTCGCGACGCTGACCCTGGGTGCCCTCGGGGTGGTGTATGGCGACATCGGCACCAGCCCGCTCTACACGCTGCGAGAATGCTTCGGCGGCGACCATGGGCTCGCCCTGACCCACGACAATGTCCTGGGCATCATGTCGCTGGTGTTCTGGGCGCTGGTGATGGTCGTCACCGTCAAATATGTGGGCTTCGTCATGCGGGCCGACAACAAGGGCGAGGGCGGCATCCTCTCCCTTCTGGCGCTGGCATCCAAGACGCGGCCGGATGCGTCGGGCAAGTTGACCATCCTGACGGCGCTCGGCCTGTTCGGCGCCTCACTGTTCTACGGCGACGGCATGATCACCCCGGCGATGTCCGTGCTGTCCGCGGTCGAGGGCCTGGGCGTGGCGGAGCCGGCGCTGGAGTCGGCGGTGGTGCCGCTGACCGTCGCCATCCTGATCGCACTGTTCGCCATCCAGAGCCATGGCACCTCGCGCGTCGGCGCGCTGTTCGGTCCGATCATGCTGGTGTGGTTCTCCACGCTCGGCATCCTGGGCCTGCTGGAGGTGATCCGGCAACCGAGCGTGCTGGTCGCCTTCAACCCGTACTATGCCATCGCCTTCTTCGCCGAGCATGGCGTCGCCGGTTTCCTGGTGCTGGGCGCGGTGGTGCTGGCGGTGACCGGCGGCGAGGCGCTCTACGCCGACATGGGCCATTTCGGCCGCCGCCCGATCCAGGTCGCGTGGCTGGCCGTGGTACTGCCGGGCCTGCTGCTGAACTATCTGGGGCAGTGCGCGCTTCTGCTGAACGACCCGACGGCGGTGCGCAGCCCCTTCTACCTGCTGGCGCCGGAGTGGGGGCTCTATCCGCTGATCGGCCTGTCCACCGCCGCCACCGTCATCGCCAGCCAGGCGGTGATCTCCGGCGTCTTCTCGCTGACCCGGCAGGCGGTGCAGTTGGGCCTGTGCCCGCGCCTCGACATCCGCCACACCTCCAACGAGGAGGAGGGGCAGATCTACATTCCCCGCGCCAACTGGGGCCTGCTGGCTGCGGTGCTGGGGCTGGTGCTGGTTTTCCAATCTTCCAGCCGTCTCGCCGCCGCCTATGGCATCGCGGTGACCGGCGACATGATCATCACCACGACCCTGTTCCTGGTGGTGGCGCGGCGCCGCTGGAGCTGGAGCCTGCCGCTCTGCTTCGCCGTCGGCGCGGCCTTCCTGACGGTGGAGGTTTCCTTCTTCGCCGCCAACGCGGTGAAAATTCCTCATGGCGGTTGGGTGCCGCTGGTGATCGCCTGCGTCACGCTGGGGTTGATGTCGACATGGCGCCGCGGCCGGGCCGTGCTGACCAAGCGGCTGGCCGAGGAATCGCTGCCGCTGGATGCCTTCATCCAGCGTCAGGCGAAGAAGGGCGACATCCAGCGGGTGAAGGGCACGGCGGTCTTCATGACCTCCAGTTCCAACACCGTGCCGATCGCCCTGCTGCACAACCTGAAGCACAATCAGGTCCTGCACGAGCGCATCGTCTTCGTCACGGTGGTGGTGGAGGATGTGCCGCGCGTCCCCGCCAAGGACCGCGTGGTGGTGGAGGGGCTGGCCGACGGCTTCTACCGCATCACCGTGCGCTACGGCTTCTCGCAGGAGCCGAACATCCCCAAGGCGCTGCGCCTGTGCAAGGCCTTCGGCCTGGAGTTCGACGTGATGGCGACCTCCTTCTTCCTGGGCCGGGAGACGCTGATCCCGCAGATGAACTCCCAAATGGCACTGTGGCGGGAGAAGCTGTTCGTGGTGATGTCCCGCACCTCGGTCAGCGCCACCGACTTCTTCAAGCTGCCGCCCAACCGCGTGGTGGAGCTGGGGACGCAGGTGCAGCTCTAGCCGTCGGGAGGCGGCGCTGCACCACCAGAGTATTACCTCTTTCGCGCAAACAAAAATCGGTGCCACGCACAGACTCTGCTGTGATCTGACCGGAAGCCTCCCCCGTAACGGTGTTGTGTCCGCGGGAAGCGGACCTTCACCGACAAGAGGGAATGCTATGAAGAAGGTTGCCACCGTGGCGATCGCCACCCTTCTTTTTGCCGGTTGCGCCAATGCGGCCATGGAAAAGATGGTCGGCGGCGCGCCGATGTACCCGAGCAAGACCATCGTGGAGAATGCGTCCCAGTCCAAGGACCACACCACCCTCGTCGCCGCCGTGAAGGCCGCCGGGCTGGTCGACACGCTGAACAGCAAGGGCCCGTTCACCGTCTTCGCACCCACCAACGAGGCCTTCGCCGCCCTGCCCGCCGGCACCGTCGATACGCTGTTGAAGCCGGAGAACAAGGCGCAGCTGACCAAGGTGCTGACCTACCACGTCATTCCCGGCAAGCTGGACGCCAAGGACATCGTGGCCGACATCAAGAAGGGCAACGGCAAGGCGATGCTGAAGACGGTTGAAGGCATGCCACTGACCTTCACCCAGTCCGGCGACGCCGTGATGGTCGCCGACGCCTCCGGCAACATGGCGCGCGTCACTATCGCCAACGTCGAACAGTCCAACGGCGTCATCCACGTCATCGACAAGGTCCTGCTGCCGAAGTAACGGCCCAAGGCCATCGGCGCGGAGCGGGCGGCGGGGCGTCGCAATGCCCCGCAAGGCGTCCCGCCGCCTTATGAAGTCGGCTTTAGGACGTCGGCTTATCGGCCGACTGCTTTCCGCCGCGATATTCCTTCAAAAACTTCTTGAACATATCCACTTCCGCGACGCGGGAGCGGATGGTGCCGACGTCGATCAGGCCCATTGCCTGTTCGGGGCGGGTCAGAATGCGGAAAGCGTCCTCATTCGGCCCGCCCTTCATCGACCCTTCGAAATCCTTCTTCAGCAGGTTCAGCCCGTTGCCGTCACCGGCCAGCGCCAGGGCCACCGCGCGATTCAGCACCAGCTGCGACATGTTGGGGTCCAGCTGTTTGCCGGCGGCGGGTGGCGGGCCGATCACCTTGTTCAAGGCCAGCGCCGCGGCATCCCATTTCTGACCCTTCCAGGCGATGTCGACACGCAGCAGGTTGGCGTTGGTGCTGTCGTCCTGGGCCAGAAGCTGCATCGCCTCGTCGCCGCGGTTCAGCTCGGCCAGCGCCTTGGCCTGCATCAGCCGCCGTTCGGCCGTCAGGTCGGCCGGCAGTCCGGCGACATTCGAAAGTTCCAGCGCCTTCAGCGCCTCTTCCGGCTTGTTGTCGAGCAGCCGGACGGAGGCCAGCCGCGTGCCGACCCGCGCCTTGTCCAGACCGGACAGACGATATTCCACCTGATACTGCAGCAGGTCGGCCGCACGGTTCAGCAGATCGATGGAGATCAGCCGTTCCGCCAGTTGCCGGATGATCTCGTCGCCGGCCTCGCCCACCGGGGTCAGCTCGCGGAACTGGTCGTAGAGCTGCAGCGCGTCCAGCGTTGGCAGGCGCTGCGCCCCATCCTTGAACAGGTCGGCGAAGATGCGCGACATCTCCTTGGTGATTGCCTCGGCCCTGGGCGTGTCGGCGACCAGGGCCGCCGTCTCCTTCATGGTGTTGAAGCCCTTGGCATATTCGCCGCCGGCGATCAGCACCTCGCCCATGCGCGAGCGGATTTGCATCTCCAGATCGTCGCCGCGCCAGGTGAATGTCAGGCCGGCCAGCTGCTCCGCCGCGGCGGTCGGCGACATCTTGCCTTCCGACAGTTCCAGATTGGTCAGCGCCAGTCCGGCCTTGGCGCGATAGAGCCGGTCATAGCTGTTGTAGGCGGCGGTCAGCTGTTCCCGCGCCTGATCGATCTCGCCGGTCTGGGCGAAGAGCAGGCCGCGCAGATATTGCGTCTGCGGGTTCTCCTCCTGATCCGGGCCGCTGTGTTCGATCACGCGGTCGAACAGCCGCTTGGCGGTGGCGGAGTCGCGCGTCTCCAGCGCCGCTTCCGCCGCCCTCAGGCCGAGCTTTCCGATCATCGGTTCGGGGTAGCTGTTCAGGATCGGGCCCGACGCCTTGAAGCCGGCCATCGCCTTCGGCCAGTCGCGGCGGTCGGCGGCGATGGCGGCGCGCCACAGATTGGCTTCCGGATTGCCGGCCAGCGACGGGATCGACAGGTCGGCCTCTGCCCCGTCGAGGTCGCCGGTCAACACGCGGGCGGCACCGCGCAGCGCGCGGAACTCCGGCCAGCCCTCCAGATCGGGTTGGTTCTGCTGCAGCACGTCCAGCATGCCGAGCGTCTCCTGCCCAAACCCGTTGGCGAAATAGAACCGCGCGAGGTCGAGCTGCGCCTTCGGCCGCTCCGATTCCGGCGCATTGACGACGGCCAGTTGCAGGTCCTGCCGCGCCTCGGTGAAATGGTCGAGGTCGCCATGCTTCCAGGCCGGCAGATTGAACAGGCGGCGGCCCTGCATCTGTGCGGGTTGCGCCTTCGGCGGCTCCATGGCGGACGAGGCGCCGCCGGCCGGCGGATTGACCGGAAGCGGCGCCGCGGCCAGCTGCGACGGAACCGGCTGGGGGGCTGATGCCGGTGCTGGCGGCGGCGCGACCGCCGGGTTGCCGGCATCGGCGGCCGGCGACAGGTGCAGCCCGCCGGCGGTGGTCAGTTCCACCCCCTCCTTGATCGCGCGCACCGTCACATTGTCGGAGATCGGCCGCACCACCACGCCCTGATAGGAGGGCATCACTTCCAGGTCGGGATAACGGTGCGGTTCGGGAACGCCCTGCCCCGGGCTGGGCAGCGGGACCACCTGGATGCGGTCGCCGACGTCGGGATCGGCGAACTGCACGACGTTCGCCGCGTCGGGTGCGCGCACCAGCAGCCGGGCGCCGAGAAGGAAGTCGGGGTCGGGCTCCACCCGGAGATCGCCGGCGCTGCCCATGTTGGCCGGACGGGCGGAGGACAGGATGCGCCATGTGGTGCCCTGCCGTTCCACCGTCGGCCAGACCATCGGGCCGATCTTGGTGCGGAACACGGTGCCGCCGGTCGCCGGTACCGGCTCCACCGCGCCCATCAGTTCGGACCCTGGGCCACTGAGCTTCCCGGCGCCGATGGGCATGGGGCGGTCGAACACGACGTAAAGCTGGCCCGCCCGCGGATAAACGGCGATGGAGGCCGGTCCGCCGGTGTCGAAGGTCAGCACCGGTCCCTTCGGACCTGCCGCCGGCTGGGCCTTGGCATCGGCAGGCGCTGCGGGCGCGGCCTTCGCTTCCGCCGGCGGAACGCTGGGGGCCACGACATTGGCCGCAGAGTGGGGCGCCGCGGCATTGGCCGCGATTGCGGAACGGCTGGAGGTCGCCGACGCCATCGTGGGCGCGTCCCTGCCGCCTTCCCCGGCGGTGTCCTTGGCCGGCGCCGGCTGGCTGCTGCTGCCCTGCCCCGCAGCGGTCCCCTGGGAACCGGCGGCAGGCGGAGCGTCGCTCTTGGGCAGGCCGGCGCGTGAGCCGGGATTGCCGACGGACAGCACCACCGACTTGCCCGATGCGCTGTCGGTCACCTCGGAATCCTGCGGCACGGCCAGCGTCACCGCCAGCGCGCCATCGGCCCGCCGATAGGCTTCCACATTCCGGATGTTGCGCAACGCCGCCTTGGAAACGGCCGATAGGTCGGCGGTGCCGCCCTTGTCGAAGGCGACCGTCACCGCGGCGCCGTCGCGCGTGACCGTGTAGCCGACCGGCGACGGCCAGTCGAAGGTCAGGCGGCTCTGGTCCGGCTGGTCGGCCCCGCGCACGCGCAACCGCCCGGCGGACGGCACCGGCTTTACCGCTTCGGCTTTCGTGGTCCCAGGCTTGGAGGGTTCAGGAATGGTGGGCTCGGGCTTCGCGTCCTCCGCCTTGACGGCCGTCTGCGGTGCGGCCGGCGACAGGTCGATGGCGATGGCGTTGCCGTTGCGGAAGCTTTTCAGCGAGACCGGGCGCTTCAGGTCGAAGGAGATCGTCTTGCCATCCGCCTCGACCCGTCCGGCGGCCAGATAGCCGGGCAGCGCCCGCACCAGACGGTCGAGCGGGGCGTCGATGCTGTCCGTGAAGGTGACGACCAGCCGGTCGCCCTCGACCGACGCGGTGTAATCGACCTTGCCAGGCCAGTCGAAGACCAGCCGGCCGAAATCCTTGTGGGTGCCGCCGCGCACCGGAACCGTGGCGGCGTCCGCGTCCAGGGGAGACAGCAGGACCGGCACGGCAAGCAGCGCCACCGCAGCGGCACAGCCGCGCAGCCAACGCTTCCACTCTTGGGCCGTCCGGTCCGTCACCTCAATCCGCTCCTTCCTCTCGCACCACGATGTCCACCGGCAGGCGCCCGCTGCCGGCGCCCCCTGCCCCATCAACCGGCATCATCACCGCCCGTGCCACCAGATCGCGGCGATAGCCGGTCTCGCGCAACGCAGCGGAAACGGCGACCGCCCGCGTCAACGCCCGTTCCCAGGCCACACCGCCCGTCGCACCCTCGTGCTCCGCATGGCCGACCAGCTCGATCCGGTTGCCGATCCGGCCGATGACGGCGCCCAGCAGGAACAGCACCCGCCGCCCCTCCTCGGTGAAGGCGGCGCCGGTGGGATCGAACATCCGCTCGCCCGGCAGACGGATGACGACACGGTCATCTTCGCGCCGAACCTCGACCACCGCCAGTTCCGTATTCGACCGCAGCTGGCTTCCCAGCAGGGCCGCCAGATAATGCAGGTCGATGGCCGCCCTGGCCTCCACCGCCTTGGCGTTGAAGGCGGCGCCGGGATCAGTGGGCCGATCCGACGGAGTGCTGGCGGTCGACCGCGCGGCGGGGATCGCCTCCGCCACGCCCTTCGCCAGACGGGTCCAGCGCTCCGCCTCCGGCTCGCTCATCGAATACATCAGGACGAAGAACGCGAGCATCAGGGAGATCAGGTCGGTGAAGCTGATCAGCCACAGCGTCTTGCGCTGGCCGCCGCGATCGTCCGCTTCCGCCCCGGCCTTGCTGACGACGCCCGGAATGCGGATCATTTCCGCACCTCCGGCTTCCCCGCCTTCGGGGTCAGCTTGGGAGCCGCCTTCGCCGCCGCCCCATCCTCGTCCCAGCGCAGGGAGAACAGCAGGCGCACGCCGCCCGGCTCCCCGCGCTCGATCCCGATGGTGACGTTGCCGGCCGGCGCCCCATCCTCGACCAGTGCGCGGGCCAGAACCCCGGCACGGGCGACCGGCCCCGGCGGCTGGCTGGGCGTTCCCGTCGGCCCGATGCCGAGCAGCGCGTCCAGTTCCACCCGCTCGCCCTGGCGCGACTGGCGCAGGGCATCGGCGATGCGGTCGATCAGGCCCTGGCGGTCCGGCCGGAGGGTCATGGTGCCGGGAAGGAACAGGTCGTCGGCCGGCAGCCGGACCTCCAGCAACTGGCCGGGAGCGACCACCTCCACCTTGGCGACCGCCACCGCGGTGGCGAACAGGGTGCCGACATCGTCCAGCCGCTGCACGGCGAAGACGGTCCCGGCACGCGAGGCCACCGGTTCGGCGCCCTCACGAAGGCGCGGGTCGATGACGAAGCTGGGAAAGGTCCGCTCCAGCGAGGCGGCGACCGCCTTCACCTTCTGCACCGTCTGCACCGAATTGGCATTCAGCACGATGAAGAAGACCAGAAGCAGCAGGAACAGCGACAGCAGAAGCAGGATGCTGCCGTTGTTCGGGTTGGCATGGCCGCCAACACCGGACCTGGCACCGACACCGCCGGCACCCGCGACCCGCAGCGGCGACAGCCCGGCGTTCCCCGTGCCCGGTCCTGCACCTTGGGCCGTGTGGCCGCCGGTGGGCCTGCTGATGGGTGCGCCGGGCAGCATGGCGTCAGTCGAAGCTGGCCAGCAGACGGTCGATCTCGTCCTGGTCCATGGCGTTGCCCGGCATCTGCGGCCCGTGCAGAAGCTGCTTGTCCGCCTCTTCCTCGCTCATCGGCTCGTAATGGACGGCGGCCTCCGCCTCCTCCGCCGCCAGCTTGGCCAGCCGCGGGGCGTGGTTCTGCCGCACTTCGCTGCCGAAGGCGGCGACGATCATGTCGACCTTCGATTCGATGTGCTTCAGCGTCCGCACCACCTTGCTGATGCGCTGGCCGGTAATGTCCTGGAAGTTGCAGGCCTCGTAGATCTTGGTGATCTGGTCGTTCAGCTTCGCCGAGCTGTCCGCGTCCGTCTGGCCGGCGATGGCGCCGATGGCGTCGCAGGCGTCGAAGATGGCGAAGGTCGCCTTCTCGGTCGCGCCGATCACCGCATCCAACTCGTCCGTGGCGGTGCGGATATGTTCGTCGCGGATTTCGGCCGGCTGCAGCGCCGCGATTTCCTGCTTGGCCGTCTCGATGAACTTGGCGAGGTCCACAACCTCCTTGTAGAGGCGCAGGTCGGTGGCGGAGATGTCGCCGTCCATGCTGCCCAGGATGTTGCGGACGATGTCCGTCACCTCGTCACGCGACAGCGGCTTTGCTGCTTCCGCGAAGGCGGCGTCGAGGCGCTGTCTCAGGAGCTTCTGTTCCGTCACGGCGGATTGGGCGGAGAAGGTCATCGGGCGTGTCCAGCGAGAGGGGCAAGGCCTTGGCGGAATATGCCGGAACCACCCCGGTCCGCGCCCTCCAGCGAGCGCCCGTCGAGTGCCCTTACGGCGGAGGTTCGACGCTCCGTCCGATCGTGGCGCCCAACCGTCCCAGGAACTGTCCGAGCCGACCAAGCCTATGGTCGTGAGGGTTAATAGCCCGTAAAGAGGACCGCGCCGCAGCTTCCTTGGCGGCGCCGAAGTTGCCGGCGCGCCACACTGTGGCGCGTTCGACCGGATTGCGGCAGGCCGGGGCTCAGAACAGCCCGGCGGCGGCCGGCGCACCAAGAAGCGCCGCCAGGACCAGCAGGGTAACGGCAATCAGCCGCTCCGCGGTCGACCAGCGTTTCCAGTCCTTTCTGAAGCTTTTCAGTTCGTCGGCCATGGCAAGCCTTCCGCGTTCGGGAACTACACTGCAACGCAACGAAAATGCATCGGGTCCAGTTGACGCATGGTTAAAATCAGCCCGAATGACGATCACACCTTCGTACTGGCACAGAAATGCCACAGTCGCGGCCTTGAAACCGATGATCCAGGTCAAAGGTCGGATAAATTTTCGCCATTTGCCAATTCAACTGCGGCGATCGCCGGCACTCCGGCGGCGTGCCACTTCCGGCGGCTTCCGATACCGGCCGGCGATGCCTAGATGATAAGCTCTAGATCAAGCCGCCGGCCGATATCGGAGTCTGGTGGGGGCGCTGACAGGGGAAGCGGATGGCGAAGGAAACCGACCTGAAGATCGGGCTTGCCCTGGGCAGCGGCGCTGCGCGCGGCTGGGCGCACATCGGCGTCCTGCGCGCGCTGGAGGAAATCGGGATCAAGCCCGACATCATCTGCGGAACCTCCATCGGGGCCGCGGTCGGGGCCGCCTATCTGACCGACCAGATGGACGAGTTGCAGTCCTGGGCGCAGAAGATGGGCTGGCTGGGCATGCTGGGCATCATCGATCTCACCTTCCGCCGCGGCGGTCTGGTCGCCGCCGAGAAGGCGTTCGGCCGCTTCGACAACGAACGCAGCAATGTCCTGATCGAGGATCTGCCCCTGCCCTTCGCCACCGTCGCCACCGATCTGTCGACCGGGCGCGAGATGTGGCTGCGCGACGGCCCGCTGATGTCGGCGGTGCTGGCGTCGGCCGCCATGCCCGGCCTGTTCCCGGCGGTGCGGCGCGATCACCACCTGCTGGTCGACGGCGCGCTGGTGAATCCGGTGCCGGTCTCGCTGTGCCGGGCCCTTGGAGCCGACGTGGTGGTGGCGGTCAACCTGAACAGCGAGCTGTCGCCGCTGGGACGGCCGAACGGCCGCGGCAAATCGGATGGAGTCAAAGCGGTGTCGGCCAAGGTGCCGGAACCGGTGGTCGCCGGCGGCGATGCCGGCTCGCCCGCCTTTTCGCACCTGACCAGCCAGATTTCCACCTGGCTTGGGCGCAAGCCCACCCAGCGGACCCGTTTCCTGGCCGATCAGATCGACGATGCCCAAGCCCACAAGCCGATGCCGAACGCCCTGGAGGTCATGGCGGGCTCCATCGACATCATGCAGGACCGCATTACCCGCTCGCGGCTGGCCGGTGAGCCGCCGGATGTGCTGATCGCGCCGCGGCTGGCCCATATCGGCATCCTGGAGTTCGACCGCGCGGCGGAGGCGGTGGAGATCGGCCATGCCGCCGCCTCGATGCTGCGTCCGTCCATCGAACTTGCGCTGCGCCGTGCCTGACCTGTTGCGCTCGAGAGCTTGCTCGTATTTCGTATAAGCGGTAGTCCGGAATCCCTCTGGACAACTTCACCGATCGCCGCGAGAGCCGAGCGTCCATGAGCCAATCCGCCCTGACCGCCAACATTTCCGCCCTGCTCGCCAGCGGGACGCCACATTGGGGCAACAACGGCACCGTGCTGAACGGCAGGTCCGTCGGCGCCGCCGTGACCGTGACCTATGGTTTCCTGACCAGCGCGCGGCAAATCTCCACCGCCGATGCCGCCGGTTTCGCCGCCATGAACGGCGCGCAGCAGGCTGCCGTCCGGCAGGCGCTGGCGGCATGGAGCGCGGTCGCCAACGTCACCTTCACCGAGATTGCCGACCCCACCGCCGCCGCCGTCGCGTTCGGCACCAACCGGCAGTACGGCCAGTCGGCAGCCTACGCCTATTACCCCTCCACCGCCTCCCAGGGCGGTCAGGTCTTCCTGGCCAACGACAGTTCCACGAACACCGACCCGACGACGGGCAGCTACGGCTACATGACGATCATCCACGAGATCGGCCATGCGCTGGGCCTGAAGCATCCCGGCAACTACAATGCCGGCTCCAGCGAAGGGACGGAGGGTCCGTACCTGTCGTCCGCCCAGGACAATTATGCCTACAGCATCATGTCCTACAACGACAGCGACGCCCTGCCGTCGGGCGTCAATCTGACCGGCCCCAGCCTCTACGACATCGCGGCGATCCAGTATCTCTACGGCGCCAACATGTCGGCCGCCCCCGGCGACACCAGCTACACGCTGAACATCGGCAGCTTCATCACCCTGTGGGACCCCAACGGGCACAACAGCCTGAACGGCAGTGCCCAGACGGCGGCGCTGTCGCTGGACCTGCGCGACGGTCAGTTCAGCAGCGCCGGCTCCACCACATTCCTGGCCCTGGCCTACGGCACGAAGATGCAGCAGGCGATCGGCGGCAGCGGCAACGACAACTTCACCGTCAACAGCCTGGGCGATGTGCTGGATGGCGGCGCCGGCACCGACACGGTGGTGTTCAGCGGCAGCCGCGCGCAATACAGCGTCCAGCAGCTGGACGGCAGCCACACCATCGTCAACGGCCCCAACGGCACCGATGTCCTGACCAACATCGAGTATCTGCGCTTTTCCGACAGCAGCAGCGCGCTATCGGCCACGGTGTCCGGCAGCTTCGACACCCTGCGCTACATCGCGTCGAATGGCGACCTGATCGCCGCGTTCGGCGCCGACACGGCCGCCGCGGCCCAGCATCTCGCCAATTCCGGCGTTTACGAAGGCCGCAGCCTGAGCGGATTCGACCCCTACAATTATCTGGCTGGCTACGGCGATCTGATGTCGGCCTTCGGAACCGATGCCACCGCGGCGACCCGTCACTTCATCGATCACGGCTATCGCGAGGGCCGCAATTCCAGCCTGTTCGACACGCTGTCCTACGAAGCCAGCAACCCCGACCTGATCGCCGCCTACGGCAACAACCGCGAGGCCGTGGAGCTGCATTACATCCAGTTCGGCAGGTTCGAGGGACGGTCTCTCAGCAGATTCAATGCCGCCGCCTATCTGGCCGCCAACCCTGACGTCAAGGCCGCGGTCGGCGGCAGCCTGTCCGGCGCCCGGCAGCACTATGTCAGCTTCGGCTATGCCGAAGGGCGGGCGGTGGCCTGACAATATTGGGCGAAGGGTCGGCGCTCACCGCGCCGGCCACATCCAGGTCAGCTCGTGCTTGTTGTGGTGCAGGTGGATCACCCGGCCGCCGGGGATCGCCGCGAAGGCGCGGGCGGTCTCATGGTCGGTTTCCGCCTGGAATTTCAGCGTGCAGATGAAGCGTTTGGCCAGCCCGCTGTCCATCCACTCCTTCACCAGCCGCAGAAGCCGGGTCGGGTAGCAGATCACGTCGCAGCACAGCCAATCGACCGGTCCGACCGCCGCCGGCTTCAGGCCGAAAGCGCTTTCCTGCCGGATCTCCACCCGCGGCAGGGCGGCGATGGCAGGGTCGAGCGGCGCCTTGTCGACGCTGACCACCGACGCCCCCAACTCGTGCAGCACCCAGGTCCAGCCACCCGGACAGGCGCCGAGATCGAGGCAGCGGTCGCCCGGCCCCGGCTGCTCCCCGAACAGGGTCAGTGCCTCCCAAAGTTTCAGATAGGCGCGGTTGGGCGGCACCGTCCGGTTCTCGACGAAGGTCACTTCACCGTTGCGGAAGGGGCTGGAGCAGCGTGCCGCGGCGATGATGGTGGACTCGTCCGTCAGCGTCCAGGAGCCCAGCGGCGCGGTCGGCAGGGGCGACGGGAAGACCACCGGCTTGGCAGAGACGTGCGGCAGGTTCTCCTGGATCAGGGCAGCGCGGCGGTGATGCCGCTGCGACCACGGTGCCCAATTCCGCTGGATCCCGCGCAGCGCCTTGGCACCGCCCTTGATCGAGGAGAACTCGATGCGCACCGGGTCGTACCAGATGTTCTGCGCCCAGGCGGCCGGGCGCGCCGGGCCGTCGACGAAGACCAGACGGCCATCGACCGACGCGACCTCCCCCAGTTCCGCCACCAGATCGTCGAGGAAGCCGTCCGCCGCCAGATAAACCGTCTGGCCGAGAGGGGTCACCACCGCGCCCGGCGAGGGCTGCGGAGCGTTTTCGGAGGCGTTTTTGGGGGTGCTGTCGTCCATGCCCCACGGGCTACCGCCGCCGGCCGCCGAATGCAAGCGCAAGGATGCGGGAGCCCCCCCTTTCGAACTTACGCGAAGGAGGGTGTGACAAAGCGTCTCGAAACCTCTTATATGCGATCGGTTCGCAATAGCAGCATTGACAACGATTCTCACTCTCAGCTATTGCTGGACCCAGGAAATGCTCCGCAACCGACCGTCGCCGAGGGCTAATGTACGTCTGCATCTGCCACGCGTTGAACGACAAGAAGGTCAAGGCCGCGCTGGATCAAGGCGCCACGACCCCGGCCTCGGTGTTCCGCCATCACAATTGCCAGGTCCAATGCGGCAAATGCGTGCCCACCATGCGCAGCATGGCCAGCGAGCATCGCGCCGTCATGGCCCAACAGGCCGCCATCGCCGCAACGCCGGTGGGCGCCCCCTGCTGCGGCACGGCGATGCCGGAACCGGCCAATGCCGAAGCCATCCCGGCCTACGCCGTCGCGGCCGAGTGAGCAGGCGCACGGACGCTCTACCACTTCCGACTTTCTGCCCGGTTTGAGGGTTACAACCTCGCCTTTAGGCTGCGACAGATTGCGCGCCGTCTATGATTTTTGGGCGGATTGACCCTGCCCTGCCAATCCGGCACAAAAGCGTCACCAAAACAAAAGAACGTCGTCAAAAAGGCGGCGTATAAAAATGCCAACGGGCCGGATGAAACCGGCCCTGGAGGAAACGCAATCCAACCAGGAAGACTTCCTCGGCCACCGGGTTTGCCTTGTCCTTTTCGGGCCGGGGCAACCCGGCGGATTTGGATTCGGACGGATATCCCGCAACTGCTAAATCGCATTGCAAAATCGCTACGGCTTCTCCCAAAGGGGCTGTGACGACTGCGCTTCCGGTGCGTTTGCGCAGTATCGGCGCGGGGCTATCCTGCCAACCGGCCGAGAGGTCAAAATCGGTTGAGGATCAAAGGAGGACACCTCATGAGCCGCCGCAACCGGCAAGCCTTCGACACGCTGAGCCGTGAGCTCGTGCTGCGCGCCACCGACCGCATGGAAACCCTGCGATCCATGGTGGAGCGCGCGGGCAGCGACCGGCGAGAGACGTGGGAGCGCACGCTCGACCGCCTCCGCGGACTGAACAATCGTGCCATCGCCCGTATCGAGGCCACCCACATGGCCGATGACGACGCATGGCCCTTCGCCCGTGCCCAGGCCGATCAGGCGATGATGGACCTGATGCGTGCGCTGGACGACTTCGACGGCCATCTGCGCCTTATGGCCGCCTGAGGACGCTTTACTAGCCTTGAAATGGAAAAGGCCCTCTCCCGCGGGAGAGGGCCTTTGTCGTTCAGGACGCCCCGAAATCCAGCCCCCAGGCCGAATAGCGTTCCGGGTCGTCCACCCAGCCCTCGCGCACCTTCACGAACAGGATCAGGTGGACGCGACGCTCCAGCATCGCCGTCAACTCGGACCGCGCGGCGGAGCCCAAAGCCTTGATCCTCTGGCCGCCCTTGCCCAGCACGATGGCCTTCTGGCTTTCGCGCTGCACGAAGATGACCTGCGAGATCTTCACCGATCCGTCGTCGAACTCCTCCCACACCTCGGTCTCGACCGTGGCGGAATAGGGAAGCTCCTGGTGAAGCTGCAGGAACAGCTTCTCGCGGGTGATCTCCGCCGCCAGCAGGCGCATCGGCATGTCGGAGATCTGGTCCTCCGGGAAATGCCACGGCCCTTCCGGCAGCCGGTCGGCCAGGAACTGCTTCAGATCGGCGACGCCGTCCTCGGTGAAGGCCGACACCATGAAGATGTCGGAGAAGATCCCTTCCTGCCGGAAGGCGTCGGCGATCCCCAGCAGGACGTCGCGCTTCACCAGATCGATCTTGTTCAGGATCAGGATCGCCTCGCGCCCCTGCTCCTTCAGCCGGGCGACGATGCTGCGGGTGTCCTCGTCGATCGAGCGGCGTGACACGTCGTACAGCACGCCGATCACGTCGGCGTCCTCCGCCCCCTGCCAGGCTGCCGCCACCATGGCGCGGTCCAGCCGGCGCTTCGGCTTGAAGATGCCGGGGGTGTCGACGAAGATCATCTGGGCGTCGCCCTGGATGGTGATGCCCAGCACGCGGGTGCGGGTGGTCTGCACCTTCGGGCTGACGATCGACACCTTGCTGCCGATCATCGCGTTCAGCAGCGTCGACTTGCCGGCATTGGGTGCGCCGACCAGGGCGATGAAGCCGCAGCGCGGATGCTCCGGCATCGTCGGCAGCGGCGGCAGGACGGAGATGGGCTGCCCGCGCGGAGCATCCTCATCATCCTCGTACTCATCGTCCTCGTATTCGCCGTCTTCGCCGTCGAAGTCGCCCTCGTCGGCGTTTTCGTCGGCGTCCTCGCCCGCAACGTCGCCGTCCTCGCCGCCATCCTCATGGTCGAGCGCTTCGTCGTCCGTCACCGACTCCGGTGACGGCTCCACGGCTTCGGAACCGGGCGTCTTGTTCTGCATCTTGTCGATGTCGTCGCGACCGTCAGTCATCGACCTGTACTCCCACCTGGCGCAGCAATGTGCTGGCCGCCTTCTTTTCCGCGATGCGCTTCGACGAGCCGGAGCCGCTGACCGGCTCCATTCCCGCGACATGCACCGCAACCACGAACAGCGGCTCGTGCGCCGGGCCGCTGCGTTCGATCAATTCATAACGGGGCAGCGGCTTTCCGCGCCCCTGCGCCCATTCCTGCAGCGTCGTCTTGCTGTCCAGCGGCGGCGGCGTCGCCTTGTCGATCTCGCCGGCCAGCGCGTGGCGGACAAACCGCGTCACCGGTTCCAGCCCACCGTCGAGATACATGGCGCCCAGCACCGCCTCGCAGGCATCGCCCAGGATGGTGCGATTCTCCCGCCCACCGCTCTGCGCTTCTGCCGGCGACAGGCGCAGATAGGCGCCCAGCCCGAGGGCGTCAGCGACGCGGCCCAGCGATTCCCGGCGAACCAGCGCTGCATGCCGCTTGGCCAGCGCCCCTTCGCGCTCGTTCGGATAACGCTCCAGCAGCCATTGCGCGACCACCAGCCCGACGACGCGGTCGCCCAGGAACTCCAGCCGCTCATAGGCGATGCCCGGTCCCTTGTGCGACTTGCGGCCGGCCCGTTCCAGCCCCATCAGGCTCGGGTGGGTGACCGCGTCGCGCAGCAGCGACGGGTTGGAAAACTCGTAGCCCAGCGCACGCGCGAGGCCGGCGACATCCGCGGACTGGACGGCGCCATCAGCCTCGGGTTCAGAGCCGGCGCCTGCGTCGGCAGGCGCCTTGGTGACGGTGGACACTTACCGGACTCCGTTGAACAGACGGCTGAAGCGCAGATCGACCGGCCAGCGCCAGATCTCGTAGAAGCGCGTGCCCTCGTCGAGTGAGAAGAACAGGAATTCGGCGCGGCCGACCATGTTTTCGATGGGAACGAACCCGACCTGCGACGGCACGCGGCTGTCCAGCGAGTTGTCGCGGTTGTCGCCCATCATGAACAGATGGCCGGCCGGCACCTTGAACACCGGGGTGTTGTCGAGCGGACCGTTGTCCGACTCCTCGATGATGCGGTGGGTGCGGCCGTTCGGCAGCGTCTCGATGAACTGCGCGGTGCGGATGCTGCGGCCCAGCGGATCGGTGGTGACGTAGTCCTCGATCCGCTCGCGCTTCACCGGCTGGCCGTTGATGTGCAGGATGCCGCCGATCATCTGGATGCTGTCGCCCGGCAGGCCGATCACCCGCTTGATGTAGTCGGTCTTGTTGTCGCGCGGCAGCTTGAACACCGCCACGTCGCCCCGCTCCGGCATGGAGCCGAAGATGCGGCCCTCGAACAGCGGCAGGCCGAAGCCGACCGTGTATTTGCTGTAGCCGTAGCTGTATTTCGACACGAACAGGTAATCGCCGATCAACAGGGTCGGGATCATCGACCCCGACGGAATGTTGAACGGCTCGAAGGCGAACGTCCGCACGCCGAAGGCGATCAGCACGGCGAAGATCACCGTCTTGACGGTCTCGGCGAACCCGGATTCCTTGGTCTTGGCGCTGGACGCCGTTTCTTTCTGAAAGGTCATTCTGGGTTCGCCGTATTGGTTGGCATTGTGGGCTTGGTTGGGGCGGACTCGATCGGTTCGGCGCTGATGACGACGAAGGCCTCGGCCATCGGGTATTCGTCGGTCAGCGTCACATGGATGCGGGCGCGCATGCCTGGCGGCGTGATCGCCTCCAGCCGGGCCAGCGCCCCGCCGGTCAGGCGCATGGTCGGCTGGCCGGACGGCAGGTTGACCACCCCCATGTCGCGCCAGAACACCCCGTCGCGGAACCCGGTGCCCAGCGCCTTGGAGCACGCCTCCTTGGCGGCGAAGCGCTTGGCATAGGTCGAGGCGCGGGCGTTGTTCTTCGCGGCGGAGCCGGCGCGGCGTTCCGACTTGGCCTGCTCGATCTCGGTGAAGATGCGGTCGATGAAGCGCTGTCCGAAACGCTCCAGCGACTTCTCGACCCGCCGGATGTCGATCAGGTCGTTGCCGATGCCGAGGATGGTGCCGGACATCATCATGAGGCGGGCGCCGCCGCGTTCCGCGCCGTGTCCATGGCCTTGCGCATGCGGGCGATGGCGTTGGTCAATCCGACGAAGATGGCCTCGCCGATCAGGAAATGGCCGATGTTCAACTCGACGATGGTCTGGATCGCCGCCACCGGACCGACGGTGTCGTAGCTCAGCCCGTGACCGGCATGGCACTCCAGCCCGATGGCCTCGGCATGGGCGGCGGCGCGGACGATGCGCGCCAACTCCGCCTCGCGCGCCGCCGGATCATGAGCGTCGCAATAGGCGCCGGTGTGCAGTTCGACCACCGGGGCGCCGAGGCGCTTGGCGGCGTCGAGCTGCGCCGGTTCCGGATCGATGAACAGCGAGACGCGGATGCCGGCTGCACCCAACTCCCCGACCGGCCGGACCAGTTGGTCGTACTGGCCGATCACGTCCAGCCCGCCTTCGGTGGTGACCTCGGTGCGCTTTTCCGGAACGAGGCAGGCCGCGTGCGGCTTGTGGCGCAGCGCGATGCCCAGCATCTCGCCGGTGGCCGCCATTTCGAAGTTCAGCGGGCGATCGATCTCGACCATCAGCCGGTCGATGTCGCGATCCACGATGTGGCGCCGGTCCTCGCGCAGGTGGGCGGTGATCCCGTCGGCCCCGGCCTCGATGGCGAGCCTCGCCGCGCGCACGGGATCGGGATGCGCCCCACCGCGCGCGTTGCGGACGGTCGCCACATGGTCGATGTTCACGCCGAGGCGCAGGAAACGGGACATGCACGGACTCCAATGCGTCGCCGCCCGCCGGAACGGGCGGGGACGATTCCGTCTATATAGCTGTGCTCCGGCCTTCCGTCACGCCGAACCGACCGATGCACCCGCGGATGACAGGGAATTTACCGTCCCCGCGCCCGCTCCACCGAATGGATGGCCGGGGTGGCGCGCAGGGCGGCCATGATGTTGGTCAGGTGCTTGGCATCCTTCACGTCGATGTCGATCAGCAGCTCGAAATAGTCGGTGCTGCGGTTCGTGATCTTCTGATGGATGACGTTGCCCTGGTTCTTGCCGATCACCGTGAACAGCGTGCCGAGCGAGCCCTGTTCATTGGCGATGACGACGCTGATGCGGCCGACATGCTCCTCCGGCGAATCCGGACCGGTCTCCCACGAGACGTCGATCCAGCGTTCCGGCGATTCGTGAAAGCTCTCCAGCGTCTCGCAGTCGATGGTGTGGATCGTCACGCCCTTGCCGGTGGTGACGATGCCGACGATGCGGTCGCCGGGCAGCGGGTGGCAGCAACGGGCGTAATGCACGGCCATGCCCGGAATCAGGCCGCGGATCGGCAGCGCCGATTCCTTGCGGTTCTTCGCCTTCGGCTTCGGCGCGCTCTCCTCCGTCTCGCGGACGGCGGGGGCGGCCTGCGCCTTGTGACCGGGGAAGACGGCGTGGAAGACTTCGCGCACCGAATGCAGGCCGGAGCCGACACCGGCCATCAGATCGTCCACCGTCGGCTGCTGGAAGATCTTGGTCGCGGCTTCCAGAGCCTTTTCGGTGAACTCGTAGCCTTCCGACTTGAACTGCCGCATCAGCATGCCGCGGCCCAGTTCCATATACTGGGCGCGCTGCTGGGTGCGCAGGAACTTGCGGATGCGGGCGCGGGCCTTGCCGGTGACGACGAAGCGTTCCCAGCCCGGAACCGGCGTCTGCGCCTTGGAGGTGACGATGTCGACCTGATCGCCGTTCTGCAACTGGGTGCGCAGCGGCAGCATGCGGCCGTTGATCTTGGCGCCGACGCAATGGTCGCCGACCTGCGAGTGGACGGCATAGGCGAAGTCGACCGGCGTGGCGCCGCGCGGCAGCGCGATCAGATCGCCCTTCGGCGTGAAGCAGAAGACCTGATCCTGGAACAACTCCAGCTTGGTGTGTTCCAGGAACTCTTCCGGCTTCTGCGCATGTTCCAGGATGTCCAGCAGCTCGCGAAGCCAGCGGTATTCACCGCCGTTCGGGCGCGGCTGGTGGTCCTGCTTGTAGGCCCAGTGGGCGGCGACACCCAGCTCGGCGATCTCGTGCATGTCCTGGGTGCGGATCTGCACCTCGATCCGATTGCGGCCGGGACCGATCACGCCGGTGTGCAGGCTGCGGTAGCCGTTGGGCTTGGGCGTGGAGATGTAGTCCTTGAAGCGCCCCGGCACGACCGGATAATGGGCGTGGACGATGCCCAGCGCCTGATAGCATTCGCCGACCGTGCCGACCGTGATGCGGAAGGCCATGATGTCGGACAGCTGTTCGAAGCTGACATTCTTGCGCTGCAGCTTGCGCCAGATCGAATAGGCCGACTTCTCGCGGCCGGTCACCGATACGTCGGGCAGCCCTTCGGACGCCAGCAGCTCGCGCAGCTCGGTGATGATGGTCTGGACGCGGTTCTCACCCTCGCTGCGCAGGCGCGCCAACTGGGCCAGGATGCTGTCGCGCGCGTCCGGGTTCAGTTCGGCGAAGGCAAGATCGTCCAGCTCGTCCTTGATCTTGTGCATGCCGATGCGTTCGGCCAAGGGCGAGTAGATTTCGATGGTTTCGCGGGCGATGCGGCGGCGCTTTTCCGGCTTTTTCAGGTGGAACAGCGTGCGCATGTTGTGAAGCCGGTCGGCCAGCTTCACCAGCAGGACACGGATGTCCTCCGACATGGCGATGACCAGCTTGCGGAAATTCTCCGCCTGCTTGGCCTGCTCGCTGTTCAGCTCCAGCCGCGACAGCTTGGTGACGCCGTCGACCAGCCGGGCGATCTCCTTGCCGAACACCCGCTCGATGTCTTCGAGCGTGGCGACGGTGTCCTCGACCGTATCGTGAAGCAGCGCGGTGGCGATGGTGCCGGCGTCCAGCTTCATCTGGGTCAGGATACCGGCGACCTCCAGCGGATGGAGGAAGTAGGGATCGCCCGACGCGCGCGTCTGCGACCCGTGCGCCTTCATTGAGAAGACATAGGCGCGGTTGAGCAGATCCTCGTCGGCCGAGGGATCATACGCCTTGACGCGCTCGACAAGCTCGTATTGCCGGATCATGCGGCCCGACCCGGCGCGCGCGGCGCCTCAAATGTGTGCGTGGTGGTCCTGAGCGAACCAAAAGGGAGCCGGATGCTCCCCAACCCATTCTTCGATGAGGGGGCGTCGAGCCCCCTCCGTGTTCTGCGGTCGTTGTCCAGAATCAGAGGTCTCCGTCGGGATCCTCGGTCATGGCGAAACCAGCGCCCGGCTCGGCATCCATGTCTGCGGCGATGTCGTCGTCCTCAGCCAGTTCCTCGCCGTCGCTCTCGCTCATGCCGTCTTCGTCGCCCAGCGAGGTGTTGCCGCGCGCGGCCCAGTCGTTCTCGCCGGCCATCAGCTCGACGATCTCTTCCTCAGGCTCATCCGGCTCGACATGCTTCTGGTGGCCCTTGATCAGGGCGTTCTTCAGATAGTCCAGCGACACCGTCTCGTCCGCGATCTCGCGGAGCGCCACGACCGGGTTCTTGTCGTTGTCGCGGTCGATCGACAGCGGAGCGCCGCTCGCGACCTCGCGGGCGCGCTGGGCGGCCATCATGACCAGCTCGAAACGGTTCGGAACCTTCAGGACGCAATCTTCAACGGTAACGCGGGCCATGCCAGACGAACTCCGGAGTCATAGGAGGCTCTAGACTATATGGATGTGGCCCGATAGGTGCAAGCGCGAACGACAGCGTTGCTGCATTGCGCCAGGGGAACGTCCCGGAAAAATGTCCCTATACATCAATGTGGTGTCCCGGAACAGTCGGCGACCGCTGCCCCCTTGTATGTTCGCCTTCAATACACTAGATTTCAAAATTGGAACGTGGGTCTTTCCGCGTAATCCATGCATTTTTTCACAAGCAGCGATGGAAGGATCCTGGCATTGGACCGCAATTCGACTTTGCCGCGTGATGTCAGCAAGTTGTTTTACAAGGAAGAGCGTCTCGCTCTGTTCATAGACGGCGCCAACCTTTACGCCGCAGCGCGTTCGTTGGGCTTCGACATTGATTACAAAAGGTTGCGTGACGGCTTCGCCGGGGAAGGCCGGCTGGTTCGCGCCTTCTACTACACCGCGCTGGTCGAGGATCAGGAATACTCGCCGATTCGTCCGCTGGTCGACTGGCTCGACTATAACGGCTACACCATGGTCACCAAGCCGACCAAGGAGTTCACCGACGCGTCGGGCCGGCGCAAGATCAAGGGCAATATGGACATCGAGCTGGCCATCGACGTGATGGAGATGGCCGACCATGTCGATCACATCCTGCTCTTCTCCGGCGACGGCGACTTCCGCCGGCTGGTGGAGGCGGTTCAGCGCAAGGGCGTGCGCTTCAGCGTCGTCAGCACCGTCCGCTCGCAGCCGCCGATGGTCGCCGACGAACTGCGCCGTCAGGCCGACAACTTCATCGAACTCCAGGATCTGGCGCCCTTCATCGCCCGCACCCACCATCACCGCGAACAGGCGCCGACCCACCATGACCAACAGGGTGGGCCGACGATGTACGATCCCGACGACCGGGGCTGATCGCACCGGAAGGATGACCATGAAAAAAGGAGCGCACGAGCGCTCCTTTTTCATTTGTGCGGTGATTTGTTCGGCAGTGCCGCGTTTAAGGAGCGCTTGTCCGCCGCCGGTTCCGCGCCATCCGATCGGCCGTTTTCAGCGCCGCGATCAGGCTGGTCGCGTTGGCGGCACCCGTGCCGGCAATGTCCAGCGCGGTCCCGTGGTCGGGCGAGGTGCGGACGAAGGGCAGGCCCAGCGTGATGTTCACGCCGCCGTCGAAATCCACCGTCTTCACCGGGATCAGCGCCTGATCGTGGTACATGCACAACGCTGCGTCATAGCCGCGGCGGGCGGCGGCGTGGAACATGGTGTCGGGCGGGCGCGGGCCGGAAACGTCGATGCCGTCCGCGCGCAGGATGGCGATCGCCGGTTCGATGATGTCGATCTCTTCGCGGCCCATCGCCCCGCCCTCCCCCGCATGGGGATTGAGCCCGGCGACGGCCAGTCTCGGCCGCTCGATGCCGAAATCACGCGCCAGCGAAGCCGCGGTAACGCGGCCGGCATGAACGATGGCATCGGTGGTCAGTTGGTTCACCGCGTCGCGCACCGACACATGGATGGTCACCGGGACCACCCGCAGATCGGCGGCGGCCAACATCATGATCGGCTCGTCGGCCAGTCCGGCCAGATGCGCCAGATATTCGGTGTGGCCGGGATGACGGAAGCCGGCGGCGTAGAGCGAGGATTTCTGGATGGGGTTGGTGACCACGGCCGCCGCTTGGCCTCCCTGCACCAGGGCGACCGCTTGGTCGATGCTGGCGATCACCGCCGCACCATTGGCAGGGTCAGGTTTTCCGGCGATGACTGCGGTACCGAGCCCCACCGGCAGAACCGGCAGAACCCGGTCGAACAGCGCCACAGCCTCCTCCGGCGACGACACCGCCTGGACCGGAACCGCCAGCCCGAGCTTCGCGGCGAGCGCAGCCAGCCGCGCAGGGTCGTCGAGGACGACGAAGGGCGGCAAGCCGGCCTCATGCCGGGCCGCCCAGGCCTTCAGCGTGATGTCCCCGCCGATGCCGGCCGGCTCCCCCATGGTGAGAGCCAGCGGCAGCTTGTCCGGCGGGGGGGCGGTCACAGGCGCGTCTCGATGAAGGCGGTGCGGCGCAGGTCACGGAGATAACGGCGCGACAGCAGATCCGCACGCTCGGCGATCAGCTCGCGCTCAATCTCGTCGCGACCGGGCAGCTTGGCCTCCTTGATCGGAGTCGGCGCCGCCGGCGGCGGCGGAGCCGGCTGGGCCTGCGGCGGCGGCTGGATCATCGGCACGTCGCGCTTGCAGACGATCAGGATCACCGCGGCGGCCGGGCTCATCAGCACCGGGCTGGCCTGCCCCAGCGGGATGCCCAGCGCGAGGTTCTGCAGGCCCGGCGCCATGTCCTTGACCCGCATGGTGCCCATGTCGCCCGATTCCGGCATGCCGGTTTCCTTGGCACGGGCCTGGAAGTCGGAGCAGCTCTTGATCGACTTGCGCAGCTTCTCGGCCTGTTCCTTGACGGCCTTGGCCTGTTCCTTGGATTCGATCGGAATGATGATCTGCTTCATGTTGACGGTGGCCTTGGCCACGTCGGGCCGCGCCTGCGGACGGGGCGCCGGCGGCTGGGCGACCGGCATCGGAACTTCGCCGCCGCTGCTGCCGAAGGGCCGCTGGCCGCGCACCAGCAGGATGTGATAGCCGGTGGCGGTGCGGATCGGCGCCGACAGCTGCCCACCGCGCATCCCGGCCAGCGCCTTGTCGACCTCGGGCGACAGTTCGCCGCTGCGCACCCAGCCGAGATCGCCGCCCGACGCGGCGCCGGCCGACTGCGAAAACTGGCGGGCCAGCGCGGCGAAGTTGCCGCCGCGCTTGACCTCTTCGACCAGACGCTCGGCATTGCGGCGCACCTCGTCGTCCTGGTCGGGGCTGTCCACCGCCAGGAAGATCTCGGCGACCAGATATTCCGGCTTGCCGATGTTGGCCTTCAGCCGCTCCATCGCCGCGTCGATCTCGTCCTCGCCGACGACGACCTCCTGACGGATGCGGCGCTGCATCACCTTCTGCCAGCCAAGCAGCGCGCGAATCTGATCCTTCAGGGTGGAGACCGGGACATTCTGCCGCTTCAGGGTATCCTGAAGCTGCTGTCCATTCATCCGATTCTGCTCGGCGATGCGCTTGATGGCGTCCTCGATCTCGGAGGCGGACACCGTGACGCCGAGGCGCTTTGCCTCCTGCATCTGCAGGCGCTCGTCGATCAGCAGACGCATCACCTGCGGGGTCAGGCGCTTGATCGTCTCCGGATTGCCGGCGGCTCCGGCGTTCAGCAGAGCCATGCGGATGCGGGCGTTGACGTCCGAAACCGAGACGACCTCGTCATTCACCACGGCGGCGATGCCTTCGGACCCCGGTGCCCGCGCCATCTGCGTGCCCTGGTCGGTCGGCCGGGGGGCCGCAGCGCCGGCGGCGGCCTTGACGGACTGCGCCGCGGCGGGCAGGGCCAGAAGCGCGCAGGCGGTCGCCACGGCGACGGTGGTCCGGACGGCTCGCAAACTCGACATGCTGCTCAAGCTCCAAAAACGGGTCGCCCGTTATTACGGTGGGGCCGGTGCCCCATGCAAACGGAATCGGACCTTGCCATTCAGTGCGAAACCAACTGGGCGGAATTATGACCGAAGGGGATAACCGGTCGCTTTGCGGCGAATGGCCCCACCCCCATCCGGTCGTTTTCCGTCAGCCGTCCTCCAGATGAAGAAGGGCCGCGGTTCCCAGCAGCAGGCTGATGCCGGCCGGACTCCACGCTGCCATCACGATGGGGATCGTCTCCGACATGCCGAAGGTGCGGACCACGTCGGTCATCACGAACAGGACGAATCCGGTCAGCACGCCGCCGGTGACCATCGCCATCGTCCCGCCGCGCCTTGGCAGCCGCAGCGAGAATGCGGCGGCGAACAGCACCATAGCCAGGAACAGGAAGGGCTGGGCCAGCAGCGACTGGTAATGCAGCCGGTGCCGCACGGCAGGGAAGCCGGTGGTCTCCAGCGTGTGGATGAAGCGCGGCAGCTCCCAGAAGGAGATCGTCTCCGGCGGGGCGAAGCTCTCCTCGATGGTGGCCATGTCCAGCTCGGTCGGGATCGTGTAGCTGTCGAGCTTCTCCGGATCCTTCTTGGCCCGGTTCAGAACGGCGTCCTGCAGTTCCCACTTGCGGTCCTTCAACTCGGCGCTGGGGGCGTCGACGCGGCCGAGATAGTTCTGATCGGCATCGAACAGGAAGACGATGACGTTCGACAGCTCGAAGGTCACCGGATTCACCAGCTCCGAATGGATGAAGAACTGTTCCTTCTCATTGGTCTGGCGCAGCCACAGGCCGGAGCGCGAAATGTTCAGCGTGCTCGACTGCAGTTTCAGATAGCGGTCCTGCAACTGCTCGTACTTGGCGATGAACACGGCGCCGACCGGATTGATCAGCGTCACCTTCACCACGCCGATGGCGGCGGCGGCGAACATCACCGGCATCAGGAATTGCCAGGCCGAGACGCCGACGGCACGGGCGACCACCAGTTCGGCGCTGCGCGTCAGCCGCCAGAAGGTGAACATGCCCGCGAACAGGATGACGAAGGGGAAGATCTGCTGCCCGATCTCCGGCAGCTTCAGCAGCGCCATCTCCACCACCAGCCCGAAGGTCACATGTGGTTTGGTGCCGGCGCGGCGCAGCAGTTCCACCGTGTCCAGCAGCAGCACGATGGCGAGCAGGATCACCATCAGCAGGCAGAACCAGACGATGAACTGCCGCCCGATGTAACGGGAAAGCGTAGGCGAGGAATACATGCGGTGTCCGGTCTCCGGAGCCCCGCCCGGCGCGCCGCCATGGCGCTTGAGGCGGACTGGCGCGGCCCCGCCCGATAGCATCGGTGCGGGCCCCCGCCGGAACAGTCCCGGCTGTTTACCCCTGTTGCGGCGCGATGACAACCGGGCCGGGGGCAGGCCTCCCTCCCGCCAATCACGCGGCCCTATCGTTGGTGACGCATTCCTGCCTCCTTTTCCGGCTGGACTTCCTGCATCCGCACCCCAAACTGTTGGTATAGAGGCTGCACGGGAGGGTCGGTCGATGACGGACACCACGGTCGCAATCCGCCAGGCGCATGCGTCGGACGCCGACGACATGGCCCGCGTCCATGTGCAGAGCTGGCGGTCGACCTATCCCGGCCTGATCCCGGCGCAGTTCCTGGTCAATTTGTCCGAGCCGGCCGCCGCCCAGCGCTGGGCAGCCATCGCCGAGACGCGCGGCCCCGGGCAGGGCGCCTTCGTCGCCGTCGATGTCGCTGGCGGGATCGCCGCCCCCGGCACGATCGTCGGCATCGCCTCCTTCGGCACGCGGCGCGTCGCGGTGCAGGGCCACGCGGGGGAGTTCCACGCGCTCTATCTGCTTGACGACGCAAAGGGTTACGGCATCGGCCGGCGGCTGATGGCGGCGATGGCCGACCGTTTCCTGGCGGCTGGCGTCCGGTCGGCCGCGGTGTGGTGCCTGCGCGACAACCCGTCGCGCTGGTTCTACGAACGGTTGGGCGGCATCAAGGTGGCGGAACGGCCGATCCGCTTCGCCAGCACCGATCTGGTGGAGATCGCCTATGGCTGGCGCGACCTGACGCCGCTTGCACGCTTGTCGGCGGGGCCGGAGGTGCGGTAGTGAGGGGCCTTGAGTCCCCCGCATCAGGATTCGTCGATGTCCAGCGCCGCTTCCCTTTCCGCCGAACGCGTCCTCATTCTCGATTTCGGGTCGCAGGTCACCCAGCTCATCGCCCGCCGTGTGCGCGAGAGCGGGGTCTATTGCGAAATCCATCCCTTCGGCATGAGCGACGAGCGTATCCGCGAGTATGACCCGAAGGCCATCATCCTGTCCGGCAGCCCGGCCTCCGTCACCGAGGCGAACGGCCCGCGCGCGCCGCAGGCGGTGTTCGACCTGAAGGTCCCGGTGCTCGGCATCTGCTACGGCCAGCAGACGATGTGCCAGCAGCTGGGCGGCAACGTCTCCGGCTCCGACCACCGCGAATTCGGCCGCGCCTTCATTGAGATCAAGGAGCCCTGCGCCCTGTTCGACGGGCTGTGGGAGGTCGGGTCGAAGGAACAGGTGTGGATGAGCCACGGCGACCGCGTCACTGCGCTACCCGACGGCTTCCGCGCCGTGGCGGTCAGCGACGGCGCCCCCTTCGCCGCCATCGCCAATGACCAGCGCCGCATGTACGGCGTGCAGTTCCACCCGGAGGTGGTCCACACCCCGCATGGCGCCCAGCTGCTGGCGAACTTCGTCCACCGTGTCGCCGGCATCAAGGGCGACTGGACCATGGCCGCCTTCAAGCAGCAGGCCATCGAGAAGATCCGCGCCCAGGTCGGCAAGGGCAAGGTGATCTGCGGCCTGTCCGGCGGCGTCGATTCGTCGGTCGCGGCCGTGCTGATCCACGAGGCCATCGGCGACCAGCTGACCTGCATCTTCGTCGACACCGGCCTGATGCGCGCCGGCGAGTCGGAAGAGGTCGTGCGGCTGTTCCGCGACCATTACAACATCCCGCTGGTTCACCGCGAGGCATCGGACCTGTTCCTGGGCAAGCTGGCCGGCGTCACCGACCCGGAGCAGAAGCGCAAGATCATCGGCGGCCTGTTCATCGACGTCTTCGACGAGGAGAGCGCCAAGGTCGGCGGGGCGGAATTCCTGGCCCAGGGCACCCTCTATCCCGACGTGATCGAGAGCGTGTCCTTCACCGGCGGCCCGTCGGTCACCATCAAGTCGCACCACAATGTCGGCGGCCTGCCGGAGCGGATGAAGCTGAAGCTGGTGGAGCCGCTGCGCGAGCTGTTCAAGGACGAGGTCCGCGCTTTGGGCCGCGAACTCGGCCTGCCGCCGGCCTTCATCGGCCGCCACCCCTTCCCCGGCCCGGGCCTCGCCATCCGCGTCCCCGGCGAGATCACGCCGGAGAAGCTGGAGATCCTGCGCAAGGCCGACACGATCTATCTGGAGGAAATCCGCAACGCCGGCCTCTATGACGCGATCTGGCAGGCTTTCGCCGTTCTGCTGCCGGTCCGCACCGTCGGCGTGATGGGCGACGGCCGCACCTACGACCATGTGCTGGCTCTGCGCGCCGTGACCTCCACCGACGGTATGACCGCCGACTGGTACCCCTTCCCCCACGACTTCCTGGCGCGCGTGTCCAACCGCATCGTCAACGAAGTGCGCGGCGTCAACCGCGTCGTCTACGACATCACGTCGAAGCCGCCGGGGACCATCGAGTGGGAATGAGGCAAGCGGAAGCTATTGCTGGTGAAGGACGAAGGGGCGGGAAACCGCCCCTTTTCTTTTGCCCGTTCAGTTGCACCTCAGAACAGCGACTCGACCGCCTGCGTCCTGGGACTGCGCCGCTTGCCGCGGGCGGGCTTGGGGCTGGCCGGCAGGAGGCCTTCCCGCTGGGCGCACAGGTCGTGCCAGACGCGGCCGGGCCGCTCCGGCGTCCAATACATGGGTTCGCCAAGCAGCACCTCTTCGCCGCAGCAACTGCAGGGAGGGTATGGGCTGGATGTGTGTTCGGACCGGTCCATCTCACCGTTATGCCAGTGGTGAGGCGATCCGTAAGTGATACGGATCAAATCAGACCGCAATGGCGCAAAAAATTGTCCGGCTCACGCTGGCCCGGTGGTGGGCCGCGGCTCTCCCACCGTGGAGACGCGGGAGCCGACCGCCATCGCTTCCTACCGCGCGTCGGCCAGCGCAACGCAGGCGCGGTCGCGGCCGGCGAGGCTGCCGCAGCCGTCGGCGCGCTGGGAGACGAAGCGCATCACCACGCGCTCGCCCTTGCCGACCGATTGCGGGGGAAGCAGCGCTTCGGCGACCTGCGTGGTGAACTGCGGGCTGACCCTATGCGTGGTCGGCGGCGGCGAGTCGAGACTGGCGACCTGGACCGGCTTGGCGGCGGGCAGCACGGGTGCGGGCAGTGACGCCACCGCCACGGGGGCCGGGGTCGGGGCTGGGGTCGGGGCCG